>JAAYAH010000200.1 GCA_012719445.1 Actinomycetales bacterium
CCGGGGCGGCGGAGAACGGCGAACGGGGTACGGCCCGCTCCCTGCAGGGAGCGGGCCGTACCCCGTTCGCCGTTCTCCGCCGCCCCGGTCGGCCGGCCGCGTCGACGACCGACCGGGGCGCAGGGCTCAGCCCAGCATCGATGCCGCCGGACCGTCGAGGTGGTAGGTCGTGGACTCCATCCCGAGCGCCCCCGCGACCGGCCAGTCCGCCGGGTCGGCACCGGAGATGCCCTGTGCGACGGCCTCGGCCTTGCCGTCACCGGTGGCGACCACCAACACGTGCCGCGACCGACGCACCGCAGGCAGGGTGAAGGTCATCCGCTCCGGGGGCGGCTTGGGGCAGTCGCGCACACCCATGGCCAGCAGACTCGTCTCGCGGACCGCCGGCGTATGGGGGAAGATCGAGTCGATATGGCCTTCCGGGCCCATCCCGAGGAGGGTCACGTCGAAGAGCGGGTCGGTTCCCGCCGGTAGTGCGACGGTCTCGAGGAACTCCCGCGCCGCGGCGTCGACATCGGAGTTCTCCGCCGTTCGGGCGGGCCACCGGTGCACGGTCGGTCGGTCGCCGAGCGAATCCAACAGGACCTCGTCGAGCTGCCCGTCGTTGCGTTCCCCGTGGCCGGCGGGGACGAAGCGTTCGTCCCCGAAGAAGATGGTCACCCGGGACCAGTCGATGTCGGCGCCTGCCAGCGCCGCCGCGGTACGGACACCGGCGCTGCCGCCGGTCAGGGAGAGCACCGCCCGTCCGGCTGCGGAGATCCTCTCGTCCAGATGGCCGGCGACCTCCCGCGCGGCGGCCTCGGCGAGGGTGTCGAGGTCCTGATGGACGAGGTGACGGATGTGGGACATCGGCGCTCCTTCGGTGGGGTCGGGGTCACTCCGGGCGGGGAGCCCGATCAGCGGATCGATGCTGAGGTGTAGATGACGCGGTCGAAGTTGGCCAGGGCGTCCGCGTAGACACCATCGGTGTCCATTCGGCGCAGTTCCTCGGCCAGGCAGTCGGCGACGCTCCGCCCGACCAGGGCTACGCGGGTGGGTGCCTGACCGGTGATCCGCAGCTCCGCCGCGGTGGGGCTGATCTGCTCGAGCACGATCGAACCCGAGGCACGCTCGAGCACGACCATCGACGGGCCGACGGCCCGGTGGACGTCTATGCCCAGGCGCGAGGCCAGCCACCCGCCGGCCAGATCGACCGACGCGGCCCGTTCGGGACCGCACACGGTCGCCCGGGTGATCGGCTCGTACGGAGGACTGTCGAGGGTGGCCGCGAGGAGAGACCGCCAGTGGGTGATCCGCGCCCAGGCCAGATCGGTGTCTCCCGGCGAGTAGCCGGCAGCCCGCTTGGCCAGGGCGTCCGTGGGGTGTCCCTCGGTGTCGGAGTCCACGATCCGGCGGCGCGCCAACCGTCCGACCCGGTCCTGCCCGAGGTGGGTGGGGGAGTGCCGCGGCCACCAGACGGCCAGCGGAGTGTCCGGGAGCAGCAGCGGAGTGACGATCGACGCGGACTGCGAGGACATGGCCCCGGAGGTCCTCAGGACCACGACCTCGGCCGCGCCGGCATCCCCCCCGACCCGGATCTGCCCGTCGAGGCGGTCGGCGTCGGCACGTCGACCCTTGATCACCACGAGAACCCGACACGGGTGCTCGCGGCTGGCCTCGTTCGCCGCGTCGATCGCGGCCTCGCTGCCACGGACATGGTCCGTCACCACGATGAGCGTGAGCACGCGACCGATCGTCCTGAGGCCGGACTCCTCGCGGATCCGCACCAGCCGCTTGGAGATCTCCCGGGTCGAGGTGTCGGGCAGGTCGATGATCACGGTCGCCTCCATGCGCGGCCACTGCGGGCCAGTATCTCGTCGGCGCCCTCCGGCCCCCAGGTCCCGGCCTGGTACTGCTCCGGCGTGCCCTGCGATTCCCACTCCCGCAGCACCGGGTCCAGCAGCATCCAGCTCAACTCGACCTCGCGGGAGACGGGGAACAGCGACGGCTCGCCGAGCAGGACGTCGAGGATGAGCCGCTCGTATGCCTCAGGGGAGGACTCGGTGAACGCCTCGCCGTAGGCGAAGTCCATGTTGACATCCCGGACCTCCATCGCGGTGCCGGGCACCTTGGATCCGAAGCGCAGGGTGACGCCCTCGTCCGGCTGCACCCGGATGACGAGCGCGTTCTGGCCGAGCTCCTGGGTCATGGTCGAGTCGAACGGTAGGTGCGGGGCCCGCCGGAACACCACGGCGATCTCGGTGACCCTCCGCCCGAGGCGCTTACCGGTCCTCAGGTAGAACGGCACGCCCGCCCAGC
>JAAYAH010000201.1 GCA_012719445.1 Actinomycetales bacterium
CTGATGAACACCACACGACGACCCTAGAACCCCCGCCTAGTGCGTGAAACCAACAACAACGACGGACATCACCGCAGGTCAACGCGATCCGATCTCGGCGACGGTAAGGCCGTGAGCAAACTCAGGTCCGGCCCCGTCGGTGCCGGGTGCCGGAGTGGTCGGCGACGGGCTCTCGCGGAGTGCCCGGTGGTGGGTACGGCGGAGTGAATTCGAGGTCGTCCCGGCGTGATGTGCCCGCCGGGACGGCATGGTTCGTCCCGATCGTGCCGGCACCAACGGGATGGTTATCGCATCAACAGGATGCTTGCGGCATCAACTGAATGGTTGTGGCATCAACGGGTTGGTTGCGGTCTCAAGCAGGAGGAACCCGTAGGTCACGACCAAGTAACGATATTCTCTGTAACGGGTCGGTCACGATGCGCATGTACGGGACTAGACTACTTTCGTTCTGACAGACGGTCCTCGACCGTTTCGGGGGCTCCAGACAATCAAGGAGACAGTCAATGACCCGACATTCCCGCATGTCCCGGATCGCGGTGATTCTCGGCCTCGCAGGGCTCACTCTGATCGGTTGCGGAAATGCCGACGACCCGGCCAAGGAGAAGTCCGCGTACAGGGCGGGCCCGGGCGCGAACGAAGGGAACGGGGAACTGGTCCTCGGCACTCTGCTGCCGCAGACGGGAAACCTCACCGTCCTCGGCCCGGGGGAGTTCGCCGGGGTCGGCCTCGCCGTGAAGGACATCAACGCCGCCGGCGGGGTGCTCGGCAAGCCTGTCCGGAAGATCGACTCGGACTCGGGTGACACCTCGACGGACATCGCGACGCAGTCGGTGAACCGGCTGCTGGTTGAGAAGGTGGACACGATCATCGGGGCGGCCTCGTCCGGGGTGTCGTTCACTGTCATCGACAAGATCACTGGTGCGGGGGTCGTGCACTTCTCGGCGGCCAACACCTCGCCGAAGTTCACCGACTACCCGGACAAGGGCCTCTACTTCCGCACCGCGCCGAGTGACGTGCTGCAGGGGCGGGGCATGGGTGAGCTCGTCATCGCCGACGGGCACCTCGACACCGTGATCATGGCTCTCGACGACCCCTACGGGACCGGTCTGGCCGAGAACGTCGAGAAGTCGATCACCGCGGGCGGCGGGAAGGTCGTCGAGAAGATCATCTATGACCCGAAGGCGGCGAGCTACTCGGCAGAGGTGTCGAAGGTCGCGGCCGCCGAGGCCGAGGCCCTCGTCCTCATCGGGTTCGACGAGACCCGCAAGATCATTCCGGAGCTGGTGGCCCAGGGGGTCGGGCCGGACAAGCTGCCCGTCTACTTCGTCGACGGCAATCTCGGCGACTACAGCAAGGACTTCAAGCGCGGGGTGCTCAAGGGGATGAAGGGGACCCTTCCCGGCGCCGAGTCCGGCGACGACTTCCGCAAGCGCCTCCTCGAGGTCGACCCCAAGCTCACCGACTTCAGCTACGGGCCCGAGGCCTACGACGCGGCCGTCCTCACCGCCCTGGCCGCGGTGGCCGCCAAGAGCGACGCCGGTACCGCGATCGCCACGAAACTGGTGGACGTGAGCCGTGACGGGAAGAAGTGCACCACCTTCGCCGACTGCGTCGCGCTCCTGAGCAGTGGCGAGAACATCGACTACGACGGCGTGTCCGGCCCGGTGGAGTTCAGCGACAAGGGTGACCCGACGGAGGCCACCGTCGGGATCTACCAGTACGGCGAGGACAACACGTTCAAGAACATCGAGTACCGCGCCGGAAAGATCTGATCCGAGCCGGAGGCGGGGCCGCGGTCACCGGGCCCCGCCTCCGGTGTCGCATCTTCTCGGAGCCACCCCTTCCGGAGTCACCCCTTCCGGCGTCACATGTTCTCGGGGTCACCCCTTCAGTTGGGTGCCCAGGCCGTGACACGAGTCCCCACCCGTTTCACCGGGCGCCGGGTGCTCAGGCCGTGGCGAGAGTCCCCAGGTAGAGCTCGACGACCTTCGGGTCGCGGGCGAGGTCGCGGCCCGAACCGGTGTGGGCGTTGCGCCCCTGGTCGAGCACGTAGCCCCGGTCGCAGATCTGGAGGCAGCGGCGGGCGTTCTGCTCGACCATGATCACAGAGACCCCGGTCTTGTTGATCTCCTTGGTCCTGAGGAAGACCTCGTCCTGGAGCGCGGGGGAGAGCCCTGCCGACGGCTCGTCGAGGAGCAGCACGGACGGCTCCATCATGAGCGCTCTGCCCATGGCCACCATCTGCCGCTCGCCCCCGGACAGGGAGCCTGCCCGCTGCCCGCGTCGGCTCCCGAGCGCGGGGAAGAGCGAGGCCACCACCTCGAACCGCTCCGCGAACCGGCGTGGGGCGAGGTACAGCCCCATCTCGAGGTTCTCCTCGACCGTCAGCGACGGGAACACGTTGTTCGTCTGCGGGACGAACCCGACACCGCGGGCGACGAGCTGGTTGGGCTTGAGACGGGTGATGTCCTCCCCACGCAGCCGCACGCTGCCGGACCGCACCGGGACGAGTCCGAACAGCGCCTTGAGCAGGGTGGACTTACCGGCGCCGTTGGGGCCGATGATCCCGACGAGCTCTCCCTCGCCACAGTGCAGGTCGGTCCCGTTGAGGATGTCCACACCGGGGAAGTAGCCGGCGACCAGAGCCGACGCCTGGACCAGCGCCGATCCCGGGAGCGGGTCCGGTGCGGGCGCCGGGCGGTCCTCCTCGTTGCCGGTCATGGACGGTCCTCCTGGAGACTCCCGGTCAGCGGAGCGTCGTGATGGGCGCCGAGGTAGGCGTCGACGACGGCGGGGTCGGACATCACCACGGCGGGCGGTCCCTCCGCGATCACCCTGCCCTGCGCCATGACCACCACCCAGTCCGAGATGTCGCGGACCATGTCCATGTCGTGCTCGACGAACAGGACCGTCATGCCCTCGTCCCGGAGGGTGCGCACGTGGTCGAGCAGGGTCTGGGTCAACGCCGGGTTAACCCCTGCCATGGGCTCGTCGAGCATGACCATCCGCGGGGAGGTCATCAGGGCGCGGGCCATCTCCAGCAGCTTGCGCTGGCCGCCGGAGAGGCTGCCCGCGTACTCGTCGCGCATCCGGCCGAGGGCGAACCGGGTCAGCAGCGCCTCGGCCCTGGCGGTGATCTCCGCCTCCTGGCGCGCCCACAGCGGCCGGACGAGGGCCCGAAGCAGCCCTTCGCCCCGCTGCTCCGGGGCGCCCAGTCGCATGTTCTCCAGCACGGTCATCCGGGAGAGCACCTTGGTGAGCTGGAAGGTCCGCACCATCCCGGACCGGACCAACCGGTGCGCCGGGACGCCGTGAACCGGCCTGCCGTCGAAGGTCCACGTTCCGTGGTCGGCCCGATCGAACCCGGTGAGCAGGTTGAACAGGGTGGTCTTCCCCGCCCCGTTGGGGCCGATGAGGGCGGTGATCGACCCGCGCTGCACCTCCAGGTGGTCGACGTCCACGGCGACGAGGCCGCCGAAGCGCCGCTGCAGGCCGTCCACGACCAGGATCGGGTCGGGCTTCGCCGCCCCGGGTCCTCCCCGCAGGGTCTCGGGACCCGGAGGCCGGTCAGCGGGCGTCGAGGGCGATCTGTCGTGGGTCACCGAAGATCCCTTGCGGTCGGAAGATCATGAGGAACATCAGGGCGAGACCGACGAGCATGAAGCGGACCTGGCCCACCTGGGTCGTGCTCATGAAGGTGAGCCAGCCCTCGTCGACGGCACCGCGCAGCACGGTGTCGGTCAGTGACAGCACGACCCAGAAGATCGCGGCCCCGACGACCGGGCCGAGGACCCTGGCCACACCTCCCAGCAGCAGCACGGTGTAGGCGAAGAAGGTCAGTTCGGTCCCGTACAGGTCGGGCTGGACCGACCCCTGACCGAGCGCGTAGACGAAGCCGGCGAGGGTGCCGATCACGCCGCCGATGGCGAGGGCCTGCATCTTGTAGGCGTAGACGTTCTTGCCGAGGCCGCGCGCGGCGTCCTCGTCCTCCCGGATCCCCCGCAGCACCCGACCCCACGGGCTGCGGACCAGCAGCCACACGACGAGACAGCAGACCGCCAGCACGGTCCAGCCGACGAGCAGGACCCACAGGTCGCGCTCGTGGTAGCGCCAGGGACCGAAGCCGTAGGTCCCCGGCGGCAGCGGGTTGAGGTCGTGGAAGGGCTCCGTGAAGCCGTTGATCCCGCTGGCCCCGCCGGTGAACTCGCGCAGGGTGCTGGACCGGGCGCTGATGCGGAGGATCTCCGCGGCAGCGATCGTCGCGATGGCGAGGTAGTCGGCCCGCAGGCGGAGGGTCGGCAACCCGAGCAGCACCGAGAGGACGACCGAGCCGGCCAGCCCTGCGGCGAGGCCGACCGGCAGCGGCAGGCCGGCGCTGGCGACGACGATCGCGAGGCCGTACGCCCCGACGGCCGCGAAGGCCGCCTGGCCGAAGTTCAGCAGCCCGGTGTAGCCGAAGTGGAGGTTCAGACCGACCGCGGCCAGGGCGTAGACGATCGTCTGCAGTCCCACCAGCGAGGTTGCCGCGTTGGTCAGGACGGTGGACCAGTCCATGATCGCCCCTTCAGCCGATACGTCCGGCGCGGCCGAGGACGCCCTGTGGCCGTACCAGGAGGATGACGATGAGGACGGCGAGAGCCCCGACGTTCTTCAGCTCCGTCGGCACCACGAGGGTGCTGAGCTCGATGAACAAACCGACGACCAGGCTGCCGACGAGAGCGCCGAACGCGGTGCCGAGGCCGCCGAGGGTGACCGCGGCGAAGACCAGGAGCAGGATCTGGAAGCCCATCTGGAAGTTCAGGCCCTGCCCCATCCCCAGCAGGATCCCGGACAGCGCGGCCAGCCCCGCAGCCCCCGTCCAGACCGACCGGATCACCCGGTCGACGTCGATCCCCGACGCGGCGGCCAGTGCCGGGTTGTCCGCGACTGCCCGGGTCGCGGTGCCCAGCCGGGTCCGGATCAGGGCCAGCCCGCCGCCGACGAGGACGGTGACCGCGAGACCCATGCTCACCAGGTCGACGGGCCGCATCATCACCGGCCCGAGGCCGATCCCGGCCTGGGTGGCGTAGTCCGGGTAGGACAGGGTCTCCCCGCCGGCGAAGTAGAGGAAGGTGTACCGGAGGAAGATCGCCAACCCGATGGAGACGATCATCATGGCGACCAGGCCGGTCCCGCGACGGCGCAGCCTGCTCCACAGCACCGCATCGTTGAGCCAGCCGAACCCGCAGCTCAGCAGCAGGGTGACCGGGGCGGCGACCAGCAGCGGGAGGCCCGGCTTGGTGAAGGAGACCACTCCCAGCAGGGACACCGCGGCCGGGATGCTGAGGTAGTAGGCGACCAGGGCGCCGAAGGTGACCAGTTCGCCGTGGGCGAAGTTGGTCAGGCCCGTCGTCCCGAACACCAGCGAGAGGCCGACCGCGGCGAGGGCGATGAGCAGCCCGAACCGCAGACCCTGCAGGGTGAGCTGGGCCACCCGGACGGTCGAGCCGCCCTCGTCCGCGGATCGCTCCGGACCGGCGCCGCCGGCCTCCAGCCGGAAGGCCACGGTTCGCGCGTTGCCCTCGTCGACGGTCGTCCGGATCGGGTTCATCCGGGGCCGGAATCCGGCGGACGCCGGGGGGAGGGTGTCGACGTCGAGGAGCACCTGGTAGGCGCCGGCCGACGGCACGTCGAGCTCCGCGGACCCGTCCGGCCGGGTGGTCCCGGTGCCGATCCTGGTCCCGTCCCGCTCGACCTCGACCGTCGCTCCCGGCACCGGATCACCGGTCGCCGTGCTGACCCGGACCCTGATCAGCTCCCCGGCGTCAGGGGCGGCGCGCGCCCCCGACGCGCCACCGAGGCAGCCCAGGGTGGCGAGGAGCAGACAGACCCCCCACCGGACACACACCCGCATCAAGGCCCTCCCGCTCGAAGTGGCGCGAGCGGACGAACCGGACGCGCCAGCGTAAGACGCCAGCGGGAAAACGTGGGAGAGGCCGTGCCCCGCGTCGTCCGCTCCGTACGGGCACTCCCCCTGGGGCCCCGGTCGGTGTCCGTCCGGGCCCGTGATGTTCCCCGAGACCGGTGCCGACCCTATCGGACCCTCCGTCCCGGTGCTCAACCCGAGCGGATGCCCGTCGATGCACAGAGTGGAGGGTGCGTCGGATCTCCCCGGCGCGGGCGACAGCCGCAGCGGACGCAGGTAGGAGCGAGTCATGTCAGAGCCCGGACGGACGGTCGGCCCCGTGCCTCCGCAGACGGCGCTCGTCACCAAGCTGCGGGCCGTGGACGCCTCGGACCTGGACGCCGCGGCCGCCGCCCACCGTTTCGATCGACCGGTCGGCGGGGCGGGGAGGGCACCAGGGCGCGACGGGCGCATCCGACCGCGCTGGCGGCGTCGCTACACCCGATGGGTCGTGGTCCTCGACCTCCTCGCCGCCCTGGGCGCCGCCTACCTCGCCAATCGGTGGCGGCAGGTTCCGCTGGCGGTGATCCTCTCGGTGCCCCCGGTCGCGGTCTTCGCCTTCACCCTCGGCCGGACCTACGAGCACCGCTTCCTCGGCCACGGCAGCGAGGAGTACCGCCGGCTGGTCGGCAGCGGGACGGTCCTGCTCGCGCTCACCGCGACGACGGCCGCGGCCGTGGACTCCGGGGTGATGCGGACACTGACCCTGGTCGCGGTGCCGGTCGCCGTCGCCGGATCCCTGCTCGCGCACCTGCTCGCCCGGTGGGTGCTGCACGACCTGCGCCGGAGCGGCCTGTGCCACCAGCGGGCCGTCGCGATCGGGTCGGAACGTTCGATCGCCGAGCTCGTCCGCACCGTGCGGCGCGATCCCACGGGCGGGCTGAAGGTCGTCGGCGCGTGCGTGAGCCGGGCGGACAGCGAGAGGATCGAGGGCGTGCCGGTGCTCGGCACGCCGGCCGACGTCCTCGGGGCCATGGCCGAGCAGGCCGCCGACACCGTGGTGCTCACCGCCTGGTCGGACGTCAGCCAGGAGGACCTGCGCCGGCTGTCCTGGGACCTCGAGGGGACCGGGGTCCAGATCATGGTGGCGCCGCGGCTCACCGAGGTCGCCGCGCCGCGGATGCACGTCCGCAACGTGGGCGGGATGCCCCTGCTCACGGTGGAGGAGCCCGAGTTCACCGGGTTGCGCCGGGTGGCCAAGGCGTGCCTGGACTACTCGGGGGCTGCGGCGGGGACCGTCGTCCTGCTGCCGGTGTTCCTGCTGATCGGGCTCGCGGTCCGGTTGAGCTCGCCGGGGCCGGTGCTGTTCCGGCAGCGCCGCATCGGCAAGGACGGTCGCCCCTTCTCCATGCACAAGTTCCGCAGCATGTACGCCGACGCCGAGGAGCGGCTGTCCCAGGTGCTGGAGCTCAACGAGTCCGACGGTGTCATGTTCAAGATCCGCGAGGACCCCCGGATCACCCCCGTCGGGCGGGTGATCCGCAGGTACTCCCTGGACGAGCTGCCACAGCTCCTCGACGTCCTGCTCGGCCGGATGTCCCTGGTCGGCCCGCGGCCGCCGCTGGAGCAGGAGGTGGCCAGGTACGAGGAGGACACCAGGCGGCGGCTCCTGGTGAAGCCCGGGATCACCGGGCTGTGGCAGGTCTCCGGCCGGTCGGACCTCACCTGGGAGGAGACGGTGCGGCTCGACCTCAGCTACGTGGAGAACTGGTCGTTCGGCCTGGACCTGTCGATCATCTTCAGGACCATCCGCGCCGTCCTCGCCAGGGAGGGTGCCTACTGACGGTGCTCACCGCCGGGATCGCCCGCGACGGTCGCCGCCGGGGGCGGACGGCGTGGGGCGACGTCCCCGCCGACGCCGTTGAGGACGTCGACGGCCTCCACCAGGTCGCCGAGGGTGACGAAGTCGGCGGCGACGACGTCGGGTGCCTCGCCGAGCTCGCGCTCGCACCAGCGGGCCGTCTCCACCACGGTGTCGCGCGCGTTCACGGTCGCGGCGTCGTTCCGGTCGGGGGCCGCCCGGCGCACCCGGTGGTTGACCAGGAGCAGACCCGTCCCCGGTGCGCCCTCCCGAGGCCGGCAGTCGAGGTCCTCGGAGGTCAGCGGCAGGTCCGGGGTCCGCCGGAGGTGGTCGGCGGCCCGGTGGAGCCAGGCCTGGGGCTGCCCGCCCGGCTCGGTGAACACCACCAGCCGCCTCCCCGAGGCGATGAGGTCGCCGAGGGTCGGCCAGCGGACGCCGGGCGGCTGGGCGTGCAGGTAGGGGGTGAGCCCGGCGGCGGCGAACGCCGTGCCGAGCTCCTCCCCGGTGAGCCTGTCCGCCCCCGTCGTCCGGTCGCTGAGGACCAGGGTGACCACCTCGTGCGGGCTCGCGTCGAGGAACCCGCGGATCTCGCGCAACGCATCGACGAGGGGGACGGCGCCGAGGGCGCAGTGGTCGTGACAGAGGTAGCTGCCCGCCCTGCCCGCTGGGGACGGTCCCACGGCTGCCACGACCCGCTCCGCCACCTGGCGGGACAACCCAGGCCGGGCCGCGACGAGCTGGTCGGCCGAGGTCAGCGCGGTCCAGCGGCGGCTGTCGAGGAGCAGCACGTGGATCCCGAGGTCGAGCTGGGCCCGGAGGTCCGCGTCCTGCTCCGGCCAGATCGAGACCGGGCCGTGGCCGGACGCGGCGGCGTGCGCCCCCGCCTGGGTGACCTCGTCGTACCGGCGGTCGCACAGCTCGACGTGACCGTTGCAGGGATGCGCTGCCGCCGGGCTCCGCCACGGCACCAGCAGCGAAGCGCCCGCGGCGACGACGGTGACCGCCGCCACCACGACCAGGACCCGCACCGGGACGCGGAGCCGGCGGGACATGACGGCCGACACCGCGAGCCCGAGCGAGCCCGCGGCGACCGGAACCCCCACCAGTAGGGTGACGAGCCGGTCGAGGTCGGCCAGCAGCGCGGCCTCGACGTCGACGAGCAGCTCCCGGAGGCTCGACGGCAGACCGCCGGGACCGGGAGGCGGGGGGAGCCGCGAGTCGGCGAGGCGGGTGCCGGAGAACCACCCGACGGCGACTCCGAGCCCGACGACGACGGCCGTCACCGACAGCCGCCGGACGGCGGTCAACACCTCGCGACGGCCGCCCCGGACGATCAGCGCGGAGCCGAGCAGGATCAGCACCCCTCCGCCGACGGCGGTGGCCGGTCCGAACCACCGGACGACGCGCCGGGCTGTCTCGACGGAGCCGGCGATCCCGGACGGAGCCGGCCCGTCCGGTCCGCCGAGCAGGGTGACGACGTCACGCCCCCCGGAGCGCTCCCGGCCGGTTGCGAGCGCGTCGCCCCGGAGCTGCTCCACGACCTGCCGGGTGGCAGCACCGACCTCGGCGGCACCCACGATCAGGAGCACCTCGCGCGCCTCGCCAGCGGACAGGGCGAGGCGGAGCCGGTCCCGCGCCCCCCGGTCCGCGACGTCGTCGAACTGCTCGACGATCTCGTCGACGGCCGGCTCCGGCAGCAGCGCCCCGTCGAGGACCGGGACCGTGGCGGGCACCCTGCCCGACCGGAGGTCCGCCGCGAACCGGGCGAGGTCCGCCCGGTACTCGGCGGGGGAGGAGACCGGTGCCGCGGCGACCCGGGCGAGGAGGCTGCGGACCTCGATCTCCGCGACGTCGTCGGCCCGGTCCAGCACGTCGGAGAGGTCGAGCTCCGCGTCCGGCCGGTCGCCGTCGCCGCGCACGTAGCCGAGCACCTCGGGGAGCGCCGTCCTGGTGCCGGACCGGAGGGCCGACGGGGGGACGGCGATCCGCAGCGCCCTGGCCGACACCACCTCGGCGGGGACCGCGCCGCTCCCGTCCGGGGCCAGCTCGTCCATGATCCACTCTTGGAGGTCCGCCCGCTCCGAGCCCACGAGAACCTGGGGGAGGACCTCGGAGTGGATCCGCTGGTAGGCGTTGCCGGTGTCGAGAGCGCGCAGCAGGGTCTCGTCGTCGAGGAGACCGACCCGCACCAGGGTCACCGCGGTGACCAGCAGGAACCCGGCCAGGGCGAGCACGGCACCGAGGACGGTCGCTCCCCGGCCACGCCACCGGCGAGGACGCCGCGCGTGCTCACCCATCCGATCACCCACCGGCTCCGGTCACCGTGACCCGGCCTACGTCAAGGAGTACCAGAGCGGCACCGTCCGGGCGAGCGGGTACGGACGGGGGCGAGTCGTGACGCGACGGCGCAGGGCCCGGGGCGCCGGTGCGCGTGCGAGGATTCCGGCGTGCTCAGGGTTGGGCTCACCGGCGGCGTGGGAGCCGGGAAGACGACGGTCGCCGTGCACCTCGCCGAACTGGGGGCGGTCGTCGTCGACGCCGACCGGGTGGCCCGGGAGGTCGTCCGGCCCGGGAGCGAGGGCCTTGCTGCGGTCACCGACGCGTTCGGGAGGAGCGTCCTCGCCGCGGACGGCTCCCTCGACCGGAAGGTCCTGGCCGCGGTGGTGTTCGCCGACGAGGCGGCTCGGCTGCGGCTCAACCGCATCGTCCACCCGCTGGTCCGTGCCCGTACCGAGGAGCTCCTCGCCCGGGCGCCCGAGGACGCGATCGTGGTCAACGAGGTGCCGCTGCTGGTCGAGAACGGCCTCGGCGACCGGTACCACCTGGTGATCGTCGTCGAGGCCCCGGAGGACGAGCGGGTGGGTCGGTTGGTGGGAGGGCGGGGGATGGCGGCCGAGGACGTCCGGCGCCGGATCCGGGCCCAGGCCGACCCGTCCGGACGGCGGGCGGCGGCGGACGTGGCGCTGGACAACACCGGCGACGTCGGGGCCCTGCGGGAGCGGGTCGACGCGCTGTGGCGTCGACGGCTGGTGCCGTTCGAGGAGAACCTCAGGCACGTCCGGTGCGCCGTCCGGCCGGAGCGCCCCGACCTGGTGCCGACCGACCCCGACGGGGCCGCGGCGGCCCGCCGGGTGGCCCGGAGGATCACGGCCGCGGCGGCCGCGGCCGGGGTCGAGGCGACCGTCCGGCACGTGGGCGCGACCGCCCTGCCCGCGACCGTCGGCCGTGACGTGCTCGACCTGGTCCTGGCCGTCCGGTCGCCCGGCGGTCGCGCCGGGTCCGGAGCGGCACTGGGTGCCGCGCTCGACGCGGCCGGGTTCCCCGCCGTCCCGGTGGAGGAGGGAGACGACCCCGCGGGCCGGTGCGGGGAGGACGGCACCTGCGGGCCTCCCCGCTGCTCCCTCCGGAACCGTCGCGGGCTGCGTCGCGGCGCAGACCCGGGCCGCCCGGTCGACCTGTGGATCCGGGGCGCGGACGACCAGGGACTCCGGTCCGCGGTGCTGCTGCGGGACCGGCTGCGCGGGGACGCCACGGCGAGGGCCGCGCTCGCCGCGGTCAAGGAGCAGGCGCTGGCGACGTCCGGGGACCCGGCGGCCTACCAGGCGGCGAAGGACGCCTGGTTCGCGGCGACGGAGGGGGAGGGGACGAGGGACGGGGACCCGACGGGGGCTGGGCGAGGGCTGGTCGAGGGACATGGGCCCGGTGACGGGGGAACGACGGGGTGAGGGTGTCGGGGGTGGGTTCTACGGTGGGGACATGCGGCCGACGATCGACCTCCAGCGCACGGTGGCTCCCTTCCGGGTGGTCGCCGACTACCGCCCCAGCGGGGACCAGCCCCAGGCCATCGAGGAGCTGACCCGGCGGATCCAGGCGGGCGAGCCGGCCGTCGTCCTGCTCGGCGCCACCGGCACCGGCAAGTCCGCCACCTCCGCCTGGCTCATCGAGCGGCTGCAGCGGCCGACGTTGGTGATGGCCCCGAACAAGACCCTCGCGGCCCAGCTCGCCAACGAGTTCCGCGAGCTGTTCCCGGACAACGCCGTCGAGTACTTCGTCTCCTACTACGACTACTACCAGCCCGAGGCGTACGTCCCGCAGACGGACACCTACATCGAGAAGGACTCCTCGATCAACGAGGAGGTCGAGCGGCTGCGGCACTCGGCGACCAACTCCCTGCTCACCCGGCGGGACGTCGTGGTGGTCGCCTCGGTGTCCTGCATCTACGGCCTGGGCACCCCCCAGGAGTACGTCGAGCGGATGGTCAAGCTCCGGGTGGGGGACGAGATCGAGCGGGACGCCCTGCTCCGCCGGTTCGTCGAGATGCAGTACACCCGCAACGACCTGGCGTTCACTCGTGGCACCTTCCGGGTGCGGGGGGACACGGTCGAGATCATCCCGGTCTACGAGGAGCTCGCGGTCCGGGTGGAGATGTTCGGGGACGAGATCGACCGGATCTACACCCTCCATCCGCTCACCGGCGAGATCGTGCGCGAGGAGCGGGAGATGTACGTGTTCCCGGCCAGTCACTACGTCGCGGGGCCGGAGCGGATGGAGCGGGCCATCCGCGACATCGAGGTCGAGCTGGGCGAACGGCTCGCCGAGCTGGAGCGGCAGGGCAAGCTGCTGGAGGCGCAGCGGCTGCGCATGCGCACCCAGTACGACCTGGAGATGATGCGGCAGGTCGGGGCGTGCGCCGGGATCGAGAACTACTCCCGGCACATCGACGGCCGGGAGGCCGGCTCGGCCCCGAACACCCTGCTCGACTACTTCCCCGAGGACTTCCTGCTGGTCATCGACGAGTCGCACGTGACGGTCCCGCAGATCGGCGGCATGTACGAGGGCGACTCGTCGCGCAAGCGGACCCTGGTCGAGCACGGGTTCCGGCTGCCGAGTGCGCTGGACAACCGGCCGCTGCGGTGGGAGGAGTTCCTCGGCCGGATCGGGCAGACCGTGTTCATGTCCGCGACTCCTGGCGCCTACGAGCTGGCTCGTTCGGACGGCGTCGTCGAGCAGATCATCCGGCCGACCGGCCTCATCGACCCCAGGGTCGTCGTCAAGCCCACCCGGGGCCAGATCGACGACCTGCTCGGCGAGATCAGGGCCCGTGCCGCGCGCGAGGAGCGGGTGCTGGTCACCACGCTGACGAAGAAGATGGCCGAGGACCTCACCGACTATCTCCTGGAGCAGGGGGTCCGGGTCCGCTACCTGCACTCCGAGGTGGACACCCTGAGGCGGATCGAGCTGCTGCGGGAGCTGCGGATGGGGGAGTTCGACGTCCTGGTGGGGATCAACCTGCTGCGCGAGGGGCTCGACCTGCCCGAGGTCTCCCTGGTGAGCATCCTCGACGCCGACAAGGAGGGTTTCCTGCGCTCGGCCACCTCGCTCATCCAGACCATCGGCCGGGCCGCCCGGCACGTCTCGGGTGAGGTCCACATGTACGCCGACAACATCACCCCGTCGATGGCCCAGGCGATCGACGAGACGAACCGACGTCGGGAGAAGCAGGTCGCCTTCAACACCGAGCACGGCATCGACCCCACCCCGCTCCGCAAGCGCATCGCCGACATCACGGACATGCTGGCCCGTGAGGACGAGGACACCGACGCGCTCATCGGAGGGGACGGCAGGCAGCGCGGCCGGGGCAGGACGCCGGCGCGGGGCACCCGGCAGTCCGACGGGGGCGGTGCCCGCAGGGCCGGCGTCACGGTGCCGTCCGCCGACCTCGCCGACCTCATCCAGCAGCTCACCGAGCAGATGCACGCGGCGGCGGCCGAGCTGCAGTTCGAGCTGGCCGCCCGGCTCCGGGACGAGATCGGCGATCTCAAGCGGGAGCTCCGGGGCATGCGCGCCGCCGGGTCGGCCTGACCCACGGTGTGACACGCGGCGCCGGTGATCCCGAATCCGCGGCGACTGGTCCTGGATCCGGGGTGACTGGTCCTGGATCCCGAGCGACATGCCCGGGATGAGTCGTCAAGTGACCCCGACATGACGCCGATGAGGTGAAGACCCGGACCACGTCGCGTCACGATCGGGAGGTCCCCGTGCCGCTCCCCGCTTTCTCGATCACCCGGAAGCTCGCCGTGATCGGCGGGACCGGGCTGCTGGCCGCGGCTGCCGTCGGCGGGTCGAGTCTGCTCGGCCTGCACCAGCTCAACGAGGTCGACGACCGGATCGAGACCCACGAGCAGCAGCGGGTCCTGCTCCGGGAGCTGGACACCAGGGCCAGCGAGCTCAAGGTCGACGCGTACAAGGCCATGCTCATGGACACGCCGAAGGACGAGCTCGCCGAGCTCGAGGACGACTCCGGCAAGGTGGCCCAGAAGTTCGGCGCCCTGTCCGACCTGGCCCTGGACGCCGAGGACCGCGAGGCCGTGGAGGAACTGGAGAAGACCTTCGGCACCTACACGGCGGCCATCGGCGACCTGATCGACCTGGCCGTGAAGGACCAGGCCGCCGCCAGGGCCAGGTACGAGGACGTCCAGACCGCCAACGACGTCACCGACGACGCCCTCGACGCGATCAACGAGGCCGTGGACACCGAGATCGCCCGGTTGCAGAAGCAGCGGGACGACAGCTCCGGACGGGTACGCGGCATGCTGCTGCTGGTGCTGCTGCTGGGGCTGGCCGGGGTGGGGGTGGCGGCCGTCCTCGTCGGCCGGTCCATCACCCGGCGGGTCGGCCGGGTCGACTCCGTGCTCGCGCGGGTCGCCGACGGCGATCTCACCGCGCGCTCCGGCGCCCTCGGCAGCGACGAGATCGCCCGCATCGGCACCTCCGTCGACCAGACCGTGGAGAGGATCTCCCAGGTGTTCGCCGGGATCGCCCGGACGGCGTCCCGGCTGGAGACCGCCAGCACCGACCTGCGCTCCCTCGCGGTCCAGGTCGCCGAGTACGCGGACGAGGCCTCGGCCCAGGCGGACGTCGTGTCCAGCTCCGCGAACGAGGTCTCCCACAACGTCCAGTCGGTCGCCGCCGGCTCGGAGCAGATGGGTTCGTCGATCACCGAGATCGCCCGCAACGCCAACGAGGCTGCCCGGGTCGCGATCAACGCGGTGACCTCGGTGGAGTCCACCACCGGCACGATGCAGAAGCTCGGCGAGTCCAGCAAGGAGATCGGCGACGTCATCCGGCTCATCACGTCCATCGCCGAGCAGACGAACCTGCTCGCTCTCAACGCCACCATCGAGGCGGCGCGGGCGGGCGACGCGGGTAAGGGATTCGCCGTGGTGGCGGACGAGGTGAAGCAACTCGCCCAGGAGACGGCGAGGGCGACGGACGACATCTCCCGGCGGGTGGAGGCCATCCAGGCCGACGCGGAGGACGCCAGCAGGGCCATCACC
The DNA here is from genome assembly GCA_012719445.1 of Actinomycetales bacterium. GTDB lineage: Bacteria > Actinomycetota > Actinomycetes > Actinomycetales > Kineosporiaceae > JAAYAH01. The sequence continues at coordinate 15,083 of JAAYAH010000201.1, forward strand.
GACATCGCCACCGTCATCAGCCGGATCAACGAGTTCCAGACCGTCATCGCCAGTGCCGTCGAGGAGCAGACCGCGACGACCCAGGACATGAACCGCAACGTCAGCGAGGCCGCCAACGGGTCGGAGCAGATCGCAGAGAACATCTCCGGGGTGGCGAGCGCCACGGCGAGCACGGCGACCGCGGTCAAGGAGACGTCCACCAGCGCCGACGGCCTCGCGGGGATGAGCACGGAGCTCACCGCTCTGCTCAGGGGGTATCGGTACTGACATCCGCCCGGGCCCGTCCCAGGCGACGGTTCCGGGCACGCAGGTACCATCGCCGTGTTCGGATGCCGGCCGGAACGGCCGGCTCTGCTCTGCTTGCCGCTGTGACGCGGCGGAGGTCTCGTGGGTCTTCCAGTCTGGGTCATGGTGACGACGAACGTCGTCCTGGTCTGTCTCGTCCTGTTCGATCTGGGTCTCGTGATCCGGCGACCGCACGTGCCGTCGATGCGGGAGGCGACCCGGTGGGTGGCCTTCTACGTCGGCCTGGCGATGGCGTTCGCCGCCTTCCTGTTCGCCCTCGGGGAGCAGACGGCGTCCGGGCAGTTCGTGGCGGGGTGGCTCACCGAGTACAGCCTGAGCGTCGACAACCTCTTCGTCTTCGTCCTGATCATGAGTCGGTTCGCCGTGCCCCGGGCGTACCAGCAGAAGGTCCTGAAGATCGGGATCATCGTGTCCCTGGTGCTCCGGGGCGGGTTCATCGCCCTGGGGGCTGCCGTGATCCAGACCTTCAGCTGGGTCTTCTACGTGTTCGGCGCCTTCCTCGTCTACACGGCGGTGCAGTTGGCCCGCAGCGGCTCGACGACGGAGGAGGAGTTCAAGGAGAACGTCCTCATCCGCAGGGCCCGGCGCCTCCTCCCGATGAGCACGGACTACGACGGCGCGAAGCTGCGCACCCGGGTGGACGGGCGGGTCCTGCTCACCCCGATGGTGATCGTCTTCATCGCCATCGGCTCGACGGACCTGCTCTTCGCCGTCGACTCCATCCCGGCGATCTTCGGCCTGACCCAGGACCCGTTCATCGTCTTCACCGCGACGGTCTTCGCGCTGATGGGGCTGCGGCAGCTCTACTTCCTGCTCGGCGGGCTCCTGAACCGCCTGGTGTACCTGTCCTACGGGCTCTCGGTGATCCTCGGGTTCATCGGCGTGAAGATGCTGTTCGAGGCGCTGCACATGAACCGGCTGCCGTTCCTCAACGGCGGGGAGCCGGTGGCCTGGGCGCCGGTGATCCCGGTATGGCTGTCGCTGACCGTCATCGTGCTCACCCTCGCCGTCACGGCGGTGCTCAGCCTGGCCGTGGGGCAGGCAAGGGGTGGGACCTACGTCAACGAGAAGGGCGAGTTGGACCCGACCGTCGGGGTCCGCCACCGCGACCCTGACGACGAGCAGGCCGAGCGGGAGGACCACCCGGCGGGGGAGCCGACCGTCCGCCAGAGGGCCACCGTCCCGGGGGAGTGACCCGGCCTCCTCCCTGAGGCGGGCGGCGGGCGGGTGCGGTCGTCGGCCTGCGGGCGGGACGCCGACGGGCCAGACTGTCGGAGGGGCTGCCTAGCATGTTCACGCCCGTCCCCTCACGGCGACGGAACCCTCTCGACGAAGGATCCAGGTGTCCGACCGACTCACTGTTCGCGGCGCGCGCGAGCACAACCTGAAGGACGTCTCGGTGAGCATCCCCCGGGACGCTCTGGTGGTCTTCACCGGCCTGTCCGGGTCCGGCAAGTCCTCGCTGGCCTTCGACACGATCTTCGCCGAGGGGCAGCGGCGGTACGTGGAGTCCCTGTCCTCCTACGCCCGGCAGTTCCTCGGTCAGATGGACAAACCCGACGTGGACTTCATCGAGGGGCTGTCCCCGGCGGTGTCCATCGACCAGAAGTCCACCTCGCGCAACCCCCGGTCCACCGTCGGCACGATCACCGAGGTCTACGACTACCTGAGGCTGCTGTGGGCGCGGGCAGGTCGTCCGCACTGTCCGACCTGCGGTGAGGCGATCACTCGGCAGACCCCGCAGCAGATCGTCGACCGGCTGCTGGAGCTGCCGGAGGGCACCCGGTTCCAGGTGCTCGCACCCGTGGTGCGCGGCCGCAAGGGGGAGTACGTCGACCTCTTCCGTGAGCTCCAGTCCAAGGGGTTCGCCAGGGCCCGGGTGGACGGCGAGGTGGTCGGCCTCAGCGAGCCGCCCCAGTTGGAGAAGAAGCTCAAGCACACCATCGAGGTGGTCGTCGACCGGCTGGTGGCCAAGCCGTCGGTCAAGCGGCGGCTCACCGACTCGGTGGAGACCGCGCTGGAGCTCGCCGGTGGTCTCGTCCTCGTCGACCTCGTCGACGAACCGGACGGCTCCCCCGGCAGGGAGCGCCGGTTCAGCGAGCGGATGGCCTGTCCCAACGAGCACCAACTCTCGACCGACGAGGTCGAGCCCCGCTCGTTCTCCTTCAACAGCCCGTTCGGCGCGTGCCCCGAGTGCACCGGGATCGGGACCCGGCTGGAGGTCGACCCCGAGCTCATCGTCCCGGACGAGGAGAAGACCCTCGCCGAGGGGGCCATCGCACCGTGGACCCAGGGATCGGGGGAGTACTTCCTGCGGCTGATGCGGGCTCTCGGCGAGGAGCTGGGGTTCTCGGTGGACGTCCCCTGGCGGGGGCTGCCGGAGCGGGCACGGAAGGCGCTGCTGCACGGCTGGAACCACAAGGTCCACGTGCGGTTCCGGAACCGGTACGGCCGGGAGCGCTCCTACTCGACGGGGTTCGAGGGTGCCATCCCCTTCGTGCAGCGTCGGCACACCGAGACCGAGTCGGACTGGAGCAGGGAGCGGTACGAGGGCTACATGCGGGAGGTGCCCTGCCCCGCCTGCAACGGCACCCGGCTCAAGCCGGAGTCCCTCGCCGTCCTCGTCGGCGGCCGGTCCATCGCCGAGGTGTGCGCCCTGCCGATCGCCGAGGCGGCCGGGTTCCTCGGTGCGCTGGAGCTGTCGGCGAGGGAGCGCCAGATCGCGGAGCGCGTGCTCAAGGAGATCCATGCCCGGCTCCGGTTCCTCTGCGACGTCGGCCTGGAGTACCTCTCCCTCGACCGGCCGTCGGGGACGCTCTCCGGGGGCGAGGCGCAGCGGATCCGGCTGGCGACCCAGATCGGGTCGGGCCTGGTGGGGGTGCTCTACGTGCTCGACGAGCCGAGCATCGGCCTGCACCAGCGGGACAACCGCCGCCTCATCGAGACCCTCACCCGGCTCCGGGACCTCGGGAACACGCTGATCGTCGTGGAGCACGACGAGGAGACGATCCGGTCGGCGGACTGGGTGGTCGACATCGGGCCCGGCGCGGGCGAGCACGGCGGCCAGGTGGTGCACTCCGGTTCCGTCGACGGGCTGCTGCACCACCCCGACTCGCTCACCGGCGCCTACCTCTCCGGGCGCCGGTCCATCCCCCGACCGGCCGTGCGGCGGAAGACCGACCCGAACCGGAGGCTGGTGGTCCGCGGCGCGCGGGAGCACAACCTCCGGTCCATCGACGTGGCGTTCCCCCTCGGCTGCCTGGTCGCCGTCACCGGGGTGAGCGGTTCCGGCAAGTCGACGCTCGTCAACGACATCCTCTACACCGTCCTGGCGAACCAGCTCAACGGCGCCAGGCAGGTGCCGGGCCGGCACCGGACGATCACCGGGCTGGAGCACCTCGACAAGGTCGTGCACGTCGACCAGAGCCCGATCGGCCGCACCCCGCGGTCGAACGCGGCCACCTACACCGGGGTGTTCGACCACATCCGGCGGCTGTTCGCGGAGACGACCGAGGCGAAGATCCGCGGCTACCTCCCCGGCCGGTTCTCGTTCAACGTCAAGGGCGGCCGGTGCGAGGCGTGCTCCGGCGACGGGACCATCAAGATCGAGATGAACTTCCTGCCCGACGTGTACGTCCCGTGCGAGGTCTGCCACGGCGCCCGCTACAACCGGGAGACGCTGGAGGTGCACTTCAAGGGGCGCACCATCGCCGACGTGCTGGACATGCCCATCGAGGAGGCCGCCGAGTTCTTCGCGGCGGTCCCCGCCATCGCCCGGCACATGCGCACCCTGGTCGACGTCGGGCTGGGCTACGTCCGGCTCGGTCAGCCGGCCCCGACGCTGTCCGGGGGCGAGGCGCAACGGGTCAAGCTCGCCAGCGAGCTGCAGCGCCGGTCCACCGGGCGCACCGCGTACGTGCTCGACGAGCCGACAACCGGCCTGCACTTCGAGGACATCCGGAAGCTGCTCGACGTCCTCCAGGGGCTGGTGGACAAGGGCAACACGGTCGTCGTCATCGAGCACAACCTCGACGTGATCAAGGGCGCTGACTGGATCGTGGACATGGGCCCCGAGGGCGGGACCGGCGGCGGGCTCGTCGTGACGGAGGGCACCCCGGAAGACGTCGCCGCCCATCCGACGAGCCACACCGGGCGGTTCCTGGCCACGGTGCTCGGCGAGGGCGACCGCAGCCTGGCGGTCCCGGCCCAGGGTGCCCAGGCCGCGTTGGGCGTCGGGTGAGGTCGGCGCGGCGGCACGACCTGCCACCGGCCGGGCGAGGCGGCGGGCGTCGGGGGGCCAGGACCAGGCGGCGCGGTGCCCGGTCGGCCGCCGGCCGGGTACCGGGCGAGGTCCGCCCCGGGCCGGCGACCTAGGCTCGCACCGTGGCGGATCCATCGACCTACCGGCCGAGGACCGGCGACATCCCGGACTGTCCAGGGGTGTACCGGTTCCGGGACGACGAGGGCCGGGTCATCTACGTCGGCAAGGCCAAGAGCCTCCGGTCCCGGCTCACCTCCTACTTCGCCGACCTCGCCACCCTGCACCCGCGCACCCAGACCATGGTCACCACCGCGGCCGGGGTGGAGTGGACCGTGGTGGGCACAGAGGTCGAGGCACTCCAGTTGGAGTACAGCTGGATCAAGGAGTTCGACCCGCGGTTCAACGTCAAGTACCGCGACGACAAGTCGTACCCGTTCCTCGCGGTGACCCTCGGCGAGGAGTTCCCGCGGGTGCAGGTGATGCGGGGCGCCAAGCGGAAGGGCACCCGCTACTTCGGGCCCTACACCCACGCCTGGGCCATCCGGGAGACGGTCGACCTGCTGCTCCGGGTCTTCCCGGTCCGCACCTGCAGTGCCGGGGTCTTCCGCCGCGCGGAGCAGATCGGTCGCCCGTGCCTGCTCGGGTACATCGACAAGTGCTCCGCACCCTGTGTCGGACGGATCAGCGCCGAGACGCACCGGGCGTTCGCCCTGGACTTCTGCGAGTTCATGGCCGGCAGGACCCAGCGCTTCGTCCGGCGCCTGGAGCAGGAGATGCGGGAGGCCGCCGCCGCCCAGGACTACGAGCGCGCCGCCCGGCGCAGGGACGACGTCGCGGCGCTCACCAGGGTCATGGAGCGGAGCGCCGTCGTGCTCCCCGACGGGACGGACGCCGACGTCTTCGCCATGGTCGAGGACGAACTGGAGGCCGCGGTCCAGGTCTTCCACGTGCGCGGCGGCCGGGTCCGCGGCCAACGGGGCTGGGTGGTGGAGAAGGTCGAGGAGGTGACGACCCCCGACCTGGTGGAACGCCTGCTCCAGCAGGTGTACGGGGCGGCGGGGGAGGACGCCGGAGGGGCCGAGGCGGTCCCGCGGGAGGTGCTCGTCCCGGTCGAGCCGCCGCTGGTCGCCGACGTGGAGGCCTGGCTGTCGGGCCTGCGCGGTTCCCGGGTCGAGGTCAGGGTCCCGCGCCGGGGGGACAAGCGGGCGCTCATGGAGACCGTGAGCCGGAACGCCGGCCAGGCGCTGGCGATGCACAAGACCCGCCGCGCCGGCGATCTCACCACTCGGTCCAAGGCCCTGCGCGAGATCCAGGAGGCCCTCGGGCTCGGCGAGGCCCCGCTGCGGATCGAGTGCTACGACGTGTCCACCATCCAGGGCACCCACACGGTGGCGTCGATGGTCGTCTTCGAGGACGGCCTGCCCCGCAAGAGCGAGTACCGCCGGTTCACGATCCGCGGCGAGGGCGGTGGCGACGGCGACGGGTCGTCCCGGGGGCCGGACGACGCCTCGGCCATCCACGAGGTGATCTCCCGCCGCTTCCGTCGCCACCTCCGCGACCGCCCGGAACCCGGGACCGAGGACGGCGCGGGGACCGAGGACGACCCGTCTCTCGGCGTCGACCCGGCGACCGGCCGGCCGCGGCGGTTCGCCTACCGCCCGCACCTCGTCGTCGTCGACGGCGGCCAGCCGCAGGTCGAGGCGGCGGCCAGGGCCATGGCGGAGCTGGGTGTGGCGGACGTCGCGCTGTGCGGTCTGGCGAAGCGGCTCGAGGAGGTCTGGCTCCCGGACGAGGAGTACCCCGTGGTGCTGTCCCGCGGCAGCGAGGGCCTGTACCTCCTGCAGCAGGTCCGCGACGAGGCCCACCGGTTCGCCATCACCCACCACCGGCAGCGCCGGGGGAAGGCGATGACCGCGAGCGTGCTCGACTCCGTGCCCGGTCTCGGCCCGGCCCGCAGGAAGGCGTTGCTGGCCCACTTCGGGTCGCTGCGCAGCCTGCGGGCCGCGGACGTCGAGGAGATCGCGCGGGTGCGGGGGATCGGCCCGACTCTCGCCGGCGCCGTCGCCGCGGCTCTCGGCGCGGAACCCGGTGCGCCGGCGATCGACACCAGCACGGGTGAGATCATCGACTGAGCCGGATCGCCCGCCCGGTCAGCGGGGGGCGACGGGGACCGGTGTCCGGGCGGTCGGGGCCGCGAGAGCAACAGAGTCGAGGGGGATCCCGGTGACCACCGATCGAGCCGAGCCGACCGCGCCCGAGGTCCTGGTCGTCACCGGGATGTCGGGTGCCGGCAAGTCGACGGCCGCGCACGTCCTCGAGGACCTCGGCTGGTACGTCGTCGACAACCTCCCGCCGCAGCTGATCCCGGAGCTGGCGGCTCTCGCGTCCTCCATCGAGCCGGCTGCCACCAGGGTCGGGGTGGTCGTCGACGTCCGCAGGGGGCCCTTCTTCGCGGCGCTGTCGGCCGCCATGGATGAGCTGTCCGCGCGCGGGGTCGGCACCCGGGTGCTGTTCCTCGACGCCGCCGACGACGTGCTGGTGCGCCGGTTCGAGTCGGTCCGACGCCCGCACCCCCTGCAGGGGGAGGGCCGGATCCTCGACGGGATCCAGGTCGAGCGGTCCATGCTCGGCGACCTGCGGGCCTCGGCCCAGACCGTGGTGGACACGTCACGGTTCAACACCCACCAACTGGCCGCGGCGATCGTGGACGCCTTCGGTGACGACGACGCCCCGGAGCTGCGGGTCACCCTGATGTCCTTCGGGTTCAAGTACGGGCTGCCGATGGACGCGGACAACGTCGTGGACGTGCGGTTCCTGCCCAACCCCTACTGGGTGCCCGAGCTCAGGGCACGGACGGGGCTCGACCGGCCGGTGAGCTCCTTCGTGCTCGGGCGGGAGGGCGCCGCCGAGTTCCTCGACCGGTACGTCGCCGCCATGCGGCCGGTCCTGGCCGGGTACGTGCGCGAGAACAAGCGCTACGTCACCATCGCCGTGGGCTGCACCGGGGGGAAGCACCGGTCGGTCGCCCTCGCCGAGGAGTTGGCTCTCCGGCTGAGGGAGCCGGGGGTTAGGGTCTCCACCGTTCACCGCGATCTCGGAAGGGAGTGAGAGGGCGGGTGGCAGGCGGACCGGCGGTGGTGGCGCTCGGGGGCGGGCACGGTCTCTCGGCGTCCCTCTCCGCGTTGCGGCACCTGACCGATCGGCTCACCGCGGTGGTCACCGTCGCGGACGACGGCGGATCGTCCGGGCGGCTGCGCCGGGAGTTGGGCGTGCTCCCTCCCGGTGACCTGCGGATGGCGCTGTCCGCCCTGTGTGACGACGGCGAGTGGGGGCGGACCTGGCGGGACGTGCTCCAGCACCGGTTCGCCAGCGCCGGGACGCTGCACGACCACGCCCTCGGCAACCTGCTCATCGTCACGCTCTGGGACCTGCTCGGGGACACCGTCTGCGGGCTGGACTGGGTCGCCCGGCTGCTCGGGGCCAGGGGCAGGGTGCTGCCCATGGCGGCGGTCCCGCTGGACATCGAGGCGACGGTGGTGGGGATCGACCCCGGCGACCCGGAGGCGGTGGTGACGGTGCGGGGCCAGGTCGCCGTCGCCACGACTCCCGGTCGGGTGCAGGGCATCCGCCTGGTGCCGCAGGACCCGCCGGCCTGCACGGAGGCGGTGGAGGCGGTCCGGGCCGCCGACTGGATCGTGCTCGGGCCGGGGTCGTGGTTCACCAGCGTGCTCCCGCACCTGCTGGTCCCCGACCTGGCGACCGCGCTGCACGAGACCAAGGCCCGCCGCTGCGTGACGCTCAACCTCGGCCCGCAGACGGGGGAGACGGAGGGGTTCTCCGCCGAGACCCACCTCGACGTCCTCGCCGCGCACGCGCCGCGGCTGCGGATCGACGCCGTCCTCGCCGATCCCGCGTCCGTCGTGGACCCGGCCCCGCTGGCCGGGGTCGCCGAGGCGCTGGGAGCGCGACTGCTCATGCGACAGGTCGGGGTGGCCGAGGGAGTGCCGAGGCACGATCCCCTGCGGCTGGCGGCCGCCTATCGGGACCTCTTCGCCGGAGTCCTCGGCGACGTGTGACCGCCTGGGCGCCACTACGTTACGAATTCAAGTGATTGCTACCTGTGACACGAGGGAAGTCGTGTGACAGCCGGGAGAGTGGGGGTTGCCGTGGCAGGATGGTCGTCATGGCGTTGACGGCGCTCGTCAAGGACGAGCTGAGCCGGTTGGATGTCACCAAGCCCTGTTGCCGGAAGGCGGAGGTCTCGGCGACCCTTCGGTTCGCTGGGGGACTGCACATCGTCAGCGGGCGCATCGTCGTCGAGGCGGAGCTGGACACCGGCCAGGCGGCGCGCCGGCTGCGGCGTGACATCGCCGAGGTGTTCGGGCACGCGAGCGACGTGGTCGTCGTCGCGCCGGGCGGGCTCCGCCGGGGCAGCAGGTACGTCGTCCGCGTGGTGCGGGACGGCGAGTCGCTGGCCCGGCAGACCGGGCTCCTCGACGGGCGGGGGCGGCCGGTCCGCGGCCTGCCGCCGCAGGTGGTCTCGGGCGCGACCTGTGACGCCGAGGCGGCGTGGCGGGGTGCCTTCCTCGCGCACGGCTCGCTCACCGAGCCCGGCCGGTCGTCGTCGCTGGAGGTCACCTGCCCCGGGCCGGAGGCCGCCCTGGCGCTGGTGGGCGCCGCGCGCAGGCTGGGGGTCCAGGCGAAGGCCCGCGAGGTCAGGGGGATCGACCGGGTCGTGATCCGCGACGGGGACACCATCGGCGCGATGCTCACCCGGCTCGGCGCGCACGACGCCCTGCTCCAGTGGGAGGAGCGGCGGATGCGCCGGGAGGTCCGCGCCACCGCGAACCGGCTGGCGAACTTCGACGACGCCAACCTGCGCCGCTCGGCGCGCGCGGCGGTGGCCGCGGGGGCGAGGGTCGAGCGTGCCCTGGAGATCCTCGGCGAGGAGGTTCCGGACCACCTCCGGGCCGCGGGCCGACTGCGGCTGGAGCATCGGCAGGCCAGCCTGGAGGAGTTGGGCCAGCTCGCCGACCCGCCGATGACCAAGGACGCGATCGCCGGCCGGATCCGTCGCCTGCTGGCGATGGCGGACAAGCGGGCCGGGGATCTCGGGGTGCCTGGAACTGAGGCGAACCTCACCCCGGAGATGCTCGAAGCGTGAGGTCGGAGGCCGTTCGGGCGGGACCATCGGCCCGGCGACGGGGCGTGGGACCCGGTTCAGTTCTCCCTGACGGCACGCCATAGGGTTGCCGTGACGTACGTCGAGGTACGTCTCTCACATCCGCAGACTCGCCGGGCTGGATCCCGGTGCCAGGGAGGGTCTCTCCGTGACCGTTCGGGTAGGCATCAACGGCTTCGGCCGCATTGGCCGCAACTACTACCGTGCCATCGTGGCGTCCGGTGCCGACATCGAGGTCGTGGGCGTCAACGACCTCACCGACAACAAGACGCTGGCCCACCTGCTCAAGTACGACTCCATCCTCGGCCGCCTCGGCACCGAGGTCTCCTGGACCGAGGACGCCATCTCCGTCGGCGGGAAGACCTTCAAGGCCATGGCCGAGCGGGACCCGGGCGCGCTGCCCTGGGGTGAGCTCGGCGCCGACGTCGTCATCGAGTCGACCGGTCGGTTCACCGACGCGAACCAGGCCAGGTCGCACATCGCCGCCGGTGCCAAGAAGGTCATCATCTCCGCCCCGGCGAAGAACGAGGACCTCACCGTCGTCATGGGCATCAACGACGGCGACTACGACCCCGCCGCGCACCACGTGATCTCGAACGCCTCCTGCACCACCAACTGCCTCGCGCCGATGGCCAAGGTCCTGCTGGAGCAGTTCGGCATCGTCAAGGGTCTGATGACCACGATCCACGCCTACACGAACGACCAGGTCATCCTCGACTTCCCGCACAAGGACCTGCGTCGGGCCCGGGCCGCGGCCACCAACATGATCCCGACCACCACCGGTGCCGCCCGGGCGATCGCCCTGGTCATCCCGGAGCTCAAGGGCAAGCTCGACGGTTACGCCATGCGCGTCCCGGTGCCGACCGGCTCGGCGACCGACCTCACCGTCCGGCTCGGCCGCGAGGTCACCAAGGACGAGGTCAACGCCGCGTTCAAGGCCGCGGCCGAGGGCACCCTCAAGGGCATCATGGAGTACACCGAGGACCCGATCGTCTCCAGCGACATCGTCACCGACCCGGCCTCCTGCATCGTCGACGCCGCGCTCACCACGGCGCAGGGCGACCAGGTCAAGGTCGTCGGCTGGTACGACAACGAGTGGGGCTACTCGAACCGTCTCGTCGACCTGACCAAGCTCGTCGGCCAGGGCCTCTGACCGGCTCCGGCCTCTGAGCCGAAGGACCACCGCTCACCGTGCCGGGTGGCCGCGACCTCGCCAGGAGGACGCGGCCACCCGGTCCGCGGTGAGCCCCCATCCACCGCGATCCGTCGCGGCCGCCGCCGGTGGCCGCGGGCAGCACCACACGGGAGTGACCCGCATGAAGACGATCGACGACCTGGGCGACCTGCGCGGCAAGCGCGTCCTCGTCCGGTCCGACCTCAACGTCCCGTTGAGCCACGAGGGCGACCTCGTCACCATCACGGACGATGGCAGGATCAGGGCGTCGGTGCCCACCATCCGCCGTCTCGCCGACGCCGGCGCGCGGGTCGTGGTCTGCGCCCACCTCGGTCGCCCGAAGGGCGTCGTCAACCCGAAGCTCTCGCTCGCCCCGGCTGCCGCCCGGCTCGGTGAGCTGCTCGGAGCGCCGGTCGCCTTCGCGACCGACACCGTCGGCGAGTCCGCGCGGGCCGTCGTCGCAGGGCTGGCGGACGGCCAGGTCGCGCTGCTGGAGAACCTGCGCTTCAACGCCGCCGAGACGAGCAAGGACGACGCCGTCCGCGGCGCCTTCGCCGACGAGCTCGCCGCCCTCGCGGACGTCTTCGTCTCCGACGGCTTCGGGGTCGTGCACCGCAAGCAGGCCAGCGTCTACGACGTCGCGCAGCGGCTCCCGCACGCCGCGGGCGGGCTGGTCCTGGCCGAGGTCGAGGTGCTGAAGCGGCTGACCGTTGAGCCGGCCCGGCCCTACGTCGTCGTCCTCGGCGGCTCGAAGGTCTCCGACAAGCTCGGCGTCATCGCGAACCTGCTCACCAAGGCCGACCGTCTGCTCATCGGAGGCGGCATGGGGTACACCTTCCTCGCGGCCAAGGGCCACGAGGTGGGCACCAGCCTGCTCGAGGCGGACCAGATCGACACCGTCCGGGGCTACCTCGCCGAGGCGGAGGCCAAGGGCGTCGAGGTCGTGCTCCCGGTCGACACCATGGCGACGACGGCGGTCTCGCTGGACGCCGAGTACGGTGTGGTGCCCTCCGACGCCATCCCCGCGGACCGGGGCGGGGTCGACATCGGGCCGAAGTCGGCGGAGCTGTTCACCACCAAGCTTCTCGACGCCAGGACCGTGTTCTGGAACGGCCCGGTCGGCGTCTTCGAGCTGGAGCCCTTCTCCAGCGGCACCAGGGCGGTCGCCGACGCCCTGACCAAGGTCGACGGGCTCACCGTCGTCGGCGGCGGCGACTCCGCGGCGGCCGTGCGCACGCTCGGCTTCGACGAGAAGGCGTTCGGGCACATCTCCACCGGCGGCGGGGCGTCACTGGAGTACCTGGAGGGCAAGACCCTTCCGGGGCTCGCCGTCCTGGAGGACTGAGCACCGGGCCGCCCGGCCCGAACCGCTTCGGCGACAGACACGCAGACCGGCCGGGGAAGACCCCCGGACCGGGGACGAGGAACGAGGACCGAACACATGGCGACGACGTCGCGCACCCCGCTGATGGCGGGCAACTGGAAGATGAACCTCGACCACCAGCAGGCGACGCACCTGGTGCAGAAGCTGGCCTGGACCCTCGAGGACGCGAAGCACGACTACGAGGCGGTCGAGGTGGCGGTGCTGCCGCCGTTCACGGACATCCGTTCCGTGCAGACCCTCGTCGACGGGGACAAGCTCAGCATCCGGTACGGGGCCCAGGACCTGTCCGCCAAGGACTCGGGTGCCTACACCGGCGAGATCTCCGGGCAGATGCTGGCCAAGCTCGGCTGCACCTACGTCACCATCGGGCACAGCGAGCGGCGGCAGTACCACGCCGAGGACGACGCCGTCGTCAACGCCAAGGTGAAGGCCGCCTACCGGCACGGCCTCACCCCGATCATGTGCGTGGGGGAGGGCCTGGACATCCGCAAGGCGGGCCAGCACGTCACCCACACCCTGCGTCAGGTCGACGGCGGTCTGAAGGGGATCACCGCGGAGCAGGCCGAGACCATCGTCATCGCCTACGAGCCGGTCTGGGCCATCGGCACCGGCGAGGTCGCGACGCCGCAGGACGCCCAGGAGGTGTGCTCGGCGATCCGCGCGCGGATCGCCGAGCTGTACTCCCCGGAGCTGGCCGCCGGGGTCCGGGTGCTCTACGGCGGCTCGGTCAAGGGTTCGAACACCGCGGGCATCATGGCCATGGAGGACGTGGACGGCGCGCTGGTCGGAGGCGCCAGCCTCGACGCCGCCGACTTCGCCGCCGTCGTCCGCTACCGCGACCACATCACCGCCTGAGTCACCGGTCCCGGGTGGCCGGCGTTGCCGGCCACCCGGGACCACCGGCTCGGCCGACGAGCTCGGGGAGACGTGCTCACGGACCGGTCACGACGACGGACTGTGGGGCTCCTGCCCGAGGCGACCGGCGATCGCCTACCCTGTGCAGGTCGGAAGTGCCGCGCCGCGGCACCGCGAGGAGAACGAGAAGACCGTGACCGCTGTCCGCATCACGCTGCAGGTACTGCTGGTGATCACCAGCCTGATCCTGACCCTGTTCATCCTGCTCCACAAGGGTCGTGGTGGCGGTTTGTCTGACATGTTCGGTGGTGGCATGTCCGCGAACCTGGGATCCTCCGGCGTCGCCGAGCGCAACCTCAACCGGTTCACGGTGGCCGTCGTGGTCGTCTGGTCGACGGTCGTGGTCCTGCTCGGCATCCTCGCGCGGTTCGACACCACCACCTGAGCGGCGAGGCGACGCCTCAACCGACGATGTGACGGATCGGCGCGGCCGAGGCCGCGGGAGCACGGGAGGACGACGACGGTGGCCAGTGGCAATGCCATTCGCGGGAGCCGGGTCGGCGCCGGGCCGATGGGGGAGGCAGAGCGCGGTGAGACCGCGCCGCGGTTCCGCATCTCGTACTGGTGCGCCAACGGGCACGAGACGCGTCCCAGCTTCTCGGAGGAGGCCGGTGTGCAGCCTCCCGAGACGTGGGACTGCCCTCGCTGCGGCTTCCCCGCGGGTCAGGACGCGGAGAACCCTCCCTCCCCCCCTCGCAACGAGCCGTACAAGACCCACCTCGCCTACGTGAAGGAGCGGCGCAGCGACGCCGACGGCGAGGCGATCCTCCAGGAGGCGCTGGAGTCGCTGCGGGCTCGCCGGATCATCCGCTGACCCGGCCGTGAGGCGGTCGGCCGCCGTCGCGTGATCGACTCCGACGTCGCTGCCCGAGGCCCTCGCCGGCAGAGCTCATCCGCCGGCTGACGCCGGCAGAGTCCACCCACCGGCTCACGCCGGCCTTGCCGCCGGACCCGTGGAGTCGCGGACGACGAGCCGGCAGGGATGGCTGATCACGCCCGATTCGGGGCGACCGTCGAGGGCCGCGATCAGGTACCGCACGGCGCGCTCACCCATCGTGTGCAGATCGAGGTCGACCGTGGTAAGCGGCGGATCGGAGTCGGCGGCGAAGCGCAGCCAGTTGTCGTAGCCGATCACGGACAGGTCGTCGGGCACCCGCCGGCCGAGTTCCCGGGCCGTGCTGAGCACTCCCGCGGCGATCTGGTCGTTGCCACAGAAGATCGCCTGGACGTCGGGATCACTGCCGAGCACGATGTGGGTCGCCGTCCGACCCCACCGCTGGGACCACTCGCCGTGGTGGACGCCGCCCCCGGCCAGCCGCAGGCCGGCGTCGCCCAGCACGGTGAGCAGGCTGTCGGCCCGATCGCGGGCGGCGCGGTAGTGCTGGGGCCCGGTGACGTGGGCGATCCGGGTGTGCCCGAGGGCGAGCAGGTGCTCGGCCGCGAGTTGGGCGCCGCCCGGGTCGTCGGACACCAGCGACAGGTCCCTCGGGTCGTCGGACTCGCCGTACGCGTAGATCACCGGGACGTCGACCTCGGCGGTCAGCGAGGGGCGTCGGTCGTTGGAGTCCCCCAGCACGATGAGGCCGTCGACCCCGCGCGACTGCAGCGTCCGGACGTAGTGCCGGCGCCTGATGGCGTCACCCCGCGCGTTGCAGAGCAGGACCGACAGTTGCTCGCTGCTCAGCGCGTCCTCGACGGCGAGCAGGATCGGGATCGAGAACCGGTGCGCCAGTTCGTCGCTGATCAGACCGATGGTCATGGATCGGCCGGAGCTCAGGCCGCGGGCGAGCTGGTTCGGCCGGAAGGACAGGGCCTCGGCAGCCCGCAGCACCCGCTGCCGGGTCTGCGGGGCGACCTCGTCGCGGTCGTTCAGCGCCTTGGAGGCGGTGGCGACGGAGACACCGGCCAGTCGCGCGACATCGCTGAGGGTGACCGTTCTCGCGCGTTGTCTGCTCACCGAAGACCTTTCGGGTCGCCGGCCGTCGATGTCCCCGATTGGTGTACCACGCGACCCAGACAGCGTAAAGCCCCCTTGACAGGGACGAGTCGGACTGGTTTCATCGCCGAAACCGCTTTCGGACAAAGACGGTCAAGCGTCGTGACCACGACAGCGGCGCTCGGTGGGACCAGGGGGGACTCTCGCCCCCGCGCTGTCAACGTCCCTCGATATCGGCTGACAGCAGCGGCGACCCACCGTGCCCGGAGGGACCCATGAGCCGAACCGCGCCGCACGCGGCGGTCGCCCCGGTCCACGGCCGCGTCGGGCGTCGGTGTCCTCCCGTTTCTGCCACGCAGCGACGTGCGCGGCTCCACGCCGGGCGCGGAGAGAGGGTGATCGTGCTCGATCCGACCACTGCAGGGATGACCGGGGCCGTCGACCGGCGACCGGCCGGGACGGCACCGGTCGGGCCGGTGCTGCCGACGACCAGCCGGCTGCGCCCGCTCGGCTGCGACGCCGTCCGGTTGACCGGCGGTTTCTGGGGTGAGCGGCAACGGCGGAACGGGGAGGCGACCGTTCCCCACGCGCTGGCCTGGATCGACAGGTGCGGCTGGCTGGACAACCTGCGCCTGGCCGCCCGCGGTGACCTGGGGGCGCGCGCGGCCAGGCGGGGCAGGGAGTTCTCCGACTCCGAGGTGTTCAAGCTCGCCGAGGCGATGGCCTGGGAGTCGCCCCGCGGCGGCACCGAGACCCTCGCCGACCTGAGCTCGCTGATCGCCGCCGCTCAGGAGCCCGACGGGTACTGCAACACCGCCTTCGGCCGGCCGGGCCAGCCGCCGCGCTACAGCGCCCTGGACTTCGGGCACGAGCTGTACTGTCACGGCCACCTGATCCAGGCCGGGGTCGCCGCGCTGCGGACCGGGGCGGACAACCGGCTGGGGGAGATCGCCGTCCGCGCCGCCGCCCACGTCTGCGACAGCTTCGGTCCGGACGGGCTGCAGGGGGTCTGCGGGCATCCGGGGATCGAGATGGCGCTGGTGGAGCTGTACCGGGTGACCGGGACCCGTCGGTACCTCGACCAGGCCCGGCTCTTCCTCGACCGCCGCGGCCACGGCAGCCTGCCGGACCTCCCGCTGGGGCGGGCCTACTACCAGGACGACGCGCCGATCCGTCGCCGAGAGGTCTTCGCCGGGCACGTCGTCCGGGAACTGTACCTGGCCTGCGGTGCGGTGGACGTCGCCGTGGAGACCGGGGACGACGCGCTCCTGGCCACCGTTCGGCGGCAGTGGCAGCGGACGGTCTCCACCAGGACTCACCTGACCGGGGGGATGGGCTCCCGCCACCGGGGGGAGAGCTTCGGCGAGGACTTCGAACTGCCGCCGGACCGGGCCTATGCGGAGACCTGCGCGGGGATCGCGTCGCTCATGCTGTCGTGGCGGCTGCTGCTGGCCACCGGCGAGGTGGGGTTCGCAGACCTGGCCGAGCGCACCCTGGTCAACGTGGTGGCGGCAGCGGTGGCACTCGACGGGCGGGCCTTCTTCTACGCCAACCCGCTGCAGCAGCGGGTGCCGGGACCGCCCGCCGACCCCGCCCGGCCGAGCCCCCGGGAGGCCTCCGGAGTGCGTGCGCCCTGGTACGAGGTCGCCTGCTGCCCGACGAACCTCGCCCGCACGCTGGCCTCGCTCGGCGCCTACCTGGCCACCACCGACGACCACGGCATCCAGGTGCACCAGTACGCGGCAGCGCAGATCGAGGTCGGACCCACCCGGCTGGAGATCGAGACCGCCTATCCCTGGCGGGGGAGGGTCGGCGTCCGGGTGGCGGGCACCGGGGACAGGCCGTGGGAGCTGTCGCTGCGGGTGCCCTCCTGGGCGGCGGGGGCTCGCCTGGAGACGCCGGACGGGACGCGCGTCGTCGGCCCCGGATATGCGAGGGTGTCCCGGCGGTGGCGGCCGGGGGACCGGGTGCGGCTCGACCTGCCGGTGCGGCCGCGGTGGACGGCGGCGGACCCGCGGATCGACGCGGTGCGCGGCTGCCTGGCCGTCGAGCGCGGTCCGCTCGTGTACTGCACGGAGTCCGTGGACGTCGGTCCGGCGGGGTCCGTCGACGTCGGTCCGGCGGGGTCCGTCGACGCCGCCCCGGAGGCGCTTCTCGGTGTCGACCGGGCCGCCCCGATCCACGAGCACCCGGTGGCGGGGCTCGGCGAGGACGTGGTCGGGCTCACGGTCACGGCGTCCATGGCGCGGGTGCCCGTTGGCGGCTGGCCGTTCGGCGAGATCCCGGTGGCCCCGCGCCGGTGGCGACCGCTCACCCTCATCCCCTACCACCTGCGGGCCCACCGCGGTCCCGCCGCCATGCGGGTCTGGCTGCCCGCCGGAGACCCCCGCTCCGAGGAGGAATGACGTGTTCTCCAGCATCCTGCGACAGCGCAGCGGGCTGGCCGGTGCCACGACCGCCCTGCTGATCGCCGGCCTGCTGCCGGTCCTGCTGGCGACGCCCGCGACCGCGGCACAGACCATCGGCTATCCCACCTTCTCCGGACCGACGATCCCGGCTCCGCCCGGTACCGCCGGCGTCGGCACCACGATGCAGTCGATCTACGACGCCGAGAGCGGCGGCACCGACTTCTGGATGGACCGGCTGCTGGCCCGTCCAGGCAACGATCCGGCCGGGACCTGGCTGATGACCCGCGGCCGCGGCGCCTACCTGTACACCCACGACCCGGCGGTGATCGGGTTCGGCGGCCAGGCGGCCTACTGGGACACCATCAGCGGCCAGAACGCCTACGCGATCACGATCAGCCCCGGCACCTTCACCGAGCAGGTGAGCCAGCGCTGGCAGGCGCCGAGTCACTGGAAGGGCGTGTACACCAGCGGGTCGGTCCGGGTGGCCGTCACCAAGTTCATCACCCACCAGAACGTGGCCGTGACCACCCTGACGGTCAGCAACGCCGGCAGCTCCTCGACCACCCTGCAGCTGCGGGCGACGTCCCCCTACGCCACCACGGTCAGCGGGAGCGAGCTCACCGGATCGCGGGCGGTGAAGAACAACCTGACCACGATCCGCCCGCGGCTGTCGGGCGACGGGTTCACGGTGGCGAACGGTGCGCTCACCCGTTCCGTCACGCTCGCGGCGGGGCAGAGCGTCACCACCAAGGTCCAGCTGGGTTTCATCACCGACGAGATCCCCGAGTCCCTCACCGAGTACGCCACCTACCGGGACCTCGCTCCCGACACCGCGTTCGCCACCCACGTCCGGGCCTACAACCGATGGTGGGCGGAGAACCTCCCGTACATCGACGTCCCCGAGCCGGCGATCAAGAAGAACATCTACTACCGCTGGTGGCTGATGCGCTTCAACCACCTCGACGTCGACATCCCCGGCCAGGACTTCCAGTTCCCGATCTCGGTCGAGGGCGCCCTCGGCTACAACAACGCGATCGTGCTCACCCAGCCCATGCACATCGACGACCTGAAGTACCTGCGCAACCCGGTGTACTCCTACGGGCCGTGGCTGTCCGTCGGGCAGGTCTCGAAGGGGGGCAAGTTCACCGACAACCCCGGCGACCCGGAGAACTGGTCGAACTCCTACAC
>JAAYAH010000202.1 GCA_012719445.1 Actinomycetales bacterium
AAGCGCTGGGAGGAGGCCGACGCCCAGGTCGCCAAGGCCAATGAGTACGGGGCGGGCTACCGGCTGACGGTGCTGCAGATCCAGCGGTGCCCGTGGTGCGGCACCCCGATCACTCACGCCGATGTGCGCCCGGACAAGGCGACGCGGCGGGTGTTCGTGTACTGCGGCGATGACCTGGGGCGGTGCCCGTTCTCCCGCGGGGGCGGGGTGGATGAGGGCCTGCCGGTGTTGACGGTGGATGAGGAGATCTACCGGCTGGCCCCGGCGTTCGTGATCGCGACCGTGGACAAGTTAGCCCGGCTGGCCCGTGAGGGCGAGGCGGCCTCGCTGTCCGGGTATGTCGCGGGCCGCTGCGGGCGCCACGGGTACGTGCACCCGGACTACGCCGGGTGCTCGATCACCACCGGGCACCGGGCCGAGGGCGGGTTGCCCGCAGCGAGGGTGCGGCCGGTTCCCCGGTTGAGGCCCCCGGATCTGATCATCCAAGACGAGCTGCACCTGATCACCGGGGCGCTGGGCACGTCGGTCGGGTTGTTCGAGGTCGCGGTCGAGACCCTGTGCTGCTGGCAGAACGCCGCCGGCAGGCCGGTACGACCGATGATCGTGGCCTCCACCGCCACGGTCCGCAACGCCGTCGAGCAGATCCGCGGCCTGTACGGGCGGGGGGTGGAGATCTTCCCCCCGCAGGTGTTGGACGTGGCCGACACGTTCTTCTCCCGCGAGGAGGAGATCACCCCGGAGAACCCCGGGCGCCGGTACGTGGGGGTCAGCGCCCAGGGGGTGCGCCTGTCGAGTGCGGAGATCCGGGTCGCGGAGGTGTTGTTGTCGGCCGGGCAGCTGCTGCTGGATCGCTCCGGGAAGGCCGCCGACCCGTACATGACACTGGTGGGGTACTTCAACGCCACGCGCGAGTTGGCGGGGATGGCCCGGTACGTGGCCGACGACGTGCAGACCCGGGTGCGCAGCCCGAAGAAGGGATCGGGGTTCCCGCGCCGGTACGGGGCGTTCGGTCAGCTGACCACCGGGGAGCTGACCTCCCGGATCGCCTCGGCGGACATCGGGCGGACCCTGGACCACCTGGCCCTGGAGTTCGACCCGGCCCACCACGGCACCGCCGCGATGCAGGCCCGGATCGCCGCCGAGGCCGCCGGGCACCCCCTCCCCCGCCCGCCGGTCGCGCCGTTCGATGTGGTGCTGGCGACGTCGATGCTGCAGGTCGGCGTCGACGTCCAGCGCCTGGGGCTGATGCTCGTGGTCGGGCAGCCGAAGAACACCGCCGAGTACATCCAGGCCTCCTCCCGGGTCGGGCGTGACGCGAGCCGCCCGGGCTTGGTGGTGGCCCTGGGCAACTGGGCCCGCCCCAGGGACCTGGCGCACTTCGAACAGTTCCGCCACTACCACGCGACCTTCTACGCCCAGGTCGAGGCCCTGTCGGTCACACCGTTCTCCCCCACGTCCCTGGACCGTGGCATCGACGCGGTCCTGGTGGCCTGCGCCCGGGTCATGCAAGCACACCTTGCGAACGGGCTGTCCCCCGAACGCAGTGCCTGGCGAGTGACCCAGCAGGCCGAGGCCCTGAACACCCTCGTGGCCCGGTTGAACCAGCGGATCCTGGCCGCCTGCCAAGTCGAGGGCACCGCCGACGCCGTGGGCGGGCGGCTGGCCAACCGGTTGGACCGGTGGAACGACCGGTACCGGCAGGCCCAGGGCGCCCAGCAGACCCTGGTGTACGAGCGGGTCGGGGACAGCAACGCCCTCATGCCGTTGCTGATCAGCCCCGAGCACGTGCGGGCGAATCCACCGGGACAGGCGGGCCCGCCGTTCGTCGTGGCGCATTCCATGCGCGAGGTCCAGCCTGAGATCAACCTGCTGGTCTCCCCACTGCCCGAGCGCCTGTTCACCCTCGACCCGCCCGATGCCCCGACCTGGCACCTGCCCACCGGGAAGGACGCGTCGTGACCGCCCAGGACAACCAGGCCGCCGACGCCACGACGGCACCGACCATGGTGGTGGCCTCGGCCGAACCCCTGGACCCCCTGGGCGACCTGGAGAACACCCAGGTCAAGAACCGGGCCAAGGTCGGCTCGGCCCGCCCGTCGTCCCTGCTGTACACCTA
>JAAYAH010000203.1 GCA_012719445.1 Actinomycetales bacterium
CAGCTTCTGCGCGGTGCGCTTGGTCCGGCAGAAGATCATCGTGGCCCCGCGGCCGTCGGCCTGCAGGATGCGCGCCACCAGCTCGGGCTTGTCGAGGGAATGTGCCCGGTAGACGTGCTGGGCGGTGTTCTCGTGGGTGGCGCCGGAGTCGGCCGCCTCCGCCCGGATGTGCGTGGGTTTGGTGAGGAAGGTGCGGGCCAGGGTGATGATCGGGCCCGGCATGGTGGCGGAGAACAGCATGGTCTGCCGCTTCTCGGGCACCATGCGCAGGATCTTCTCGATGTCCGGCAGGAACCCGAGGTCGAGCATCTCGTCGGCCTCGTCCAGGACCAGCACCTCGACCTTGCCCAGCACGAGCGTGGACTGGTTCGCCAGGTCGAGCAGGCGGCCGGGGGTGCCCACCACCACGTCGACCCCCTTGCCGAGGGCCTCGGTCTGCTGCTCGTACGGCGTGCCGCCGTAGATAGACAGAACCTTGAGCGGGCGGCTGCGCCCGTCGGTGTGGGCGGTGAGCCCGGTAGCGGCGATCTTGAGATCCTGGGTGACCTGGATGCACAGCTCGCGGGTCGGCACGATGACGAGCGCGCGCGGGGTGCCGTCGAGCTCACGGGTGGCGTCGCTGGTGGAGATGCGGTGCAGCAGCGGGACGCCGAACCCGTAGGTCTTGCCCATGCCGGTCCGGGCCTGGCCGATGAGATCGGAGCCGCCCAGTGCCAGCGGGAGGGTGAGCTCCTGGATGGCGAAGGTGTGGGTGATCCCCCGCTCGGCGAGCGCGGTGACGATCTCCGGGCGGACGCCGAGTTCGGCGAAACTGGGGGAGGAGTCGGAGGACGGGGCGTCGACGACGGCGGTCGTCGTGGCCATGCCGTCGACTTCTTCGGTGGTGACATCTGTGGTGGACAGGGCGGTGCCTTTCTCGTCTCGCGCGCACAGGGGTCGGGCCGACGATGATCGGCCTCGCGAGCGGGGCGCGCACATTTCCACGAGGACCGTCGTGTCCTCGGGCACCGTTGCGGCCCGGACCCGGATGTGATCCGCGTCAGCCCATCCTATCCCGTCCCGACGCCCGCGCCCGGGATCGGGCTAGCCTTGATCTCGCGAAACACCGATGACGGCGTGACATGCGCCGACGACAGGAAGGGCAGGCACCGTGGAGGTCAAGATCGGCATCGCCGACAGCAATCGTGAGCTCGTGTTCAAGACCGGGATGGAGCCGGAGGACGTGCGCAGCCGCGTCGAGGCCGCCCTCACCGCCGACTCCAAGGCGATCCTGGAGCTCGAGGACGAGAAGGGTCGTCGCTACGTGGTGTCGACCGACAAGGTCGCGTATGTGGAGATCGGCGAGTCGGCCCGGCGTCCGGTGGGCTTCCTGTCCTGACGCGCCACTGCCCCCGGTCGGCGAGGACCGGTGGGCGGTTGCACGACCCGGCCCCCGGCCCGGCGGTGACGCCGGATCGGGGGCTTCTCGCTCCCCTCGGCCCGGTCAGTGGGCCCGCTGGCCCCGCGCTTCCCCGGCGCCCCGGTCAGGGGCCGACCGGCCCCGCACTCACTGGACGGCGGTCTCGCCGCCCTGCCGCGGGATCTTGGACAGCCCGCCCCAGCACAGCGCGACCGTCATGGCCACGGCGTCGGCCCGGGGGATCGGTCGACCGGCATCGAGCCAGTGCCCGGCGCTGACCCGGCTCGCCCCGACCAGGCCCACGGCGAGCAGGCGCGAGCGGTGGTCGTCGAGGCCCGAGTTGCCGCGCACCAGGTCGTGGACGGCATCGGTACAGCCCTCGGTGGCCCGGTCCAGCTCGCGGCGCACCGCCTCGTCGCCCGGCTCGGAGGAGAACACGAGCCGGAAGCCCCGGGTATCGGTGTCGGCGTAGGCGAAGAACGTGTCGACGGCCGCCTCGACCCGGCGGCGGTTGTCGGAGGTCGACTCGAGCGCCGCTCGGATCCGGCCGAGCAGCTCGTCGACGTGGTGGCGCAGGACCTCCAGATAGAGGTCGCGCTTGGAATCGAAGTGCTGGTAGAGAACAGGCTTGGAGACCCCGGCCAGGACCGCGATGTCGTCCATCCCCGCAGCGTGGAAGCCCTGGTCGACGAACACCGTCCCGGCGGTGTCGATCAGCTGGCGCCGACGGGCCCCGCGCGGGAGCCGGGTCGCCCTGGTGCGCGCCGCCCCGGCGGGGAACGGTTCGTCCGGGCTGGTCATCTGCGTGCTCCTTGTCCACCCGGGCGGGGTTCGACAGGCGACCGGGCCAGACGGACAATACCCGCACCGGCAGAGTGCGGGATGAGGCGGTAGTCGTGCGTATGGGATCGTGGAGCCCTCGGATCGAGTGGGACGTGGAGGTGTACGGATGAGCGACGGCCGTCGTCCGGGTGCGGGTGGTCAGCCCCCCGGACCCGGGTCCCGCGGGGCCGACCGTGCGCCGTATTACCCGCCGCAGGGGGAGCCGCTCCGGGCCCCGTGGGACCCGGAGGAGTCGACCCCCGGTCGGCGGCGTTCGGTCCCGGGCGCGCGTGACCATCTGCCCCGCCAGTCCGCTCTGGGCCGGTTCCTCACGACGTGGGGCTGGCGCGCCTACGCCATCCCGGTGCTGATCGTGATCACCGCGTTGGTGATCGCCGACGCCGTGACCTCGGGGGGTTCGGCGGACGAGGAGCCCGCCGCCACCGAGGAGAGCACGGAGATCATCGGGGCGCCGTCGCCCGGCGTGGTGCCGACGACCGGGGAGTTGCCCGAGGGCGGGCCGTTCGCCGAGGCCGGGGACGGCGGGTTCCGCGTGGTGCCGGGCGGTACCGATGTGGTGGGGCTGCCCGGGGCCGAGCTGTACACCTACACGGTCGAGGTCGAGGGCGGCGTCGACACCGTGGACTTCGGCGGCGACGATTCCGTGGCCCGGATGGTCGACGCGACGCTGGGCAACCCCAAGAGCTGGACCGCGGACGGCGAGGTGGCGTTCCAGCGGGTCGCCGACGGCGAGCCGTCCTTCCGGGTCACCCTCGCCAGCCCCATGACGGTCCGCGAGTACTGCGGATACGACATCGAGCTGGAGTCGAGCTGCTACAACTCCGGCACCGGGCGGGTGTACCTCAACCTCGCACGCTGGGTGCGCGGAGCCCGATCCTTCCAGGGCGACATCGGTTCCTACCGTCAGTACCTCGTCAACCACGAGGTCGGCCACGCCATCGGCTTCCCGGCGCACGAGCCCTGTCCCGCCGAGGGGTTGCTTGCCCCGGTGATGATGCAGCAGACCTTCGGGGTGAACAACGCCGACATCCACCGTCTGGACCCGGAGGGCGTCGTGCCGGACAACGACGTGACCTGCAGGTACAACGCCTGGCCGTTCCCCGACGGCGCCCCGGTGGCAGGGTGAGTGGGGTGAACGGGAACAACGCGTCCGACGATCAAGGGTTGCCCCCGTTGGTGGAACCCGTCGCCGAGCTCAGTGCCGACGAGCGGGCCCTCTACTCGCGGCACCTGTTGTTGGGGGCGATCGGCGAGGAGGGGCAGCGGCGCCTGCGCGCCGCGTCGGTGTTCGTCGTGGGTGCGGGGGGACTGGGTTCGCCGGTGCTGTTGTACCTCGCCGCGGCGGGGGTCGGGCAGATCACGGTCGTCGACGACGACGAGGTGGACCTGGCCAATCTGCACCGGCAGGTGATCCACTCCGTCCCGTCCGTCGGCCGGCCGAAGGTGGAGTCGGCCCGGGAGCGGCTGGCGGGGTTGGCGCCGGGGGTCGTGGTCGAGGCCGTGCACACCCGGCTGGACGCGTTGAACATCACCGAGCTGCTCCGCGGCCACGATCTGGTGGTGGACGGCAGCGACAACTTCGCGACCCGCTACCTCGTCTCGGACGCCTGCGAGATCGCGGGGATCCCGCTGATCTGGGGGACCATCGACCGCTTCCGCGCGCAGTTGGCGGTGTTCTGGTCGCGGCCGCCGGCGCCCGCCGAGCCGGTCTCGCTCCGTGACCTGTACCCGTCGGCTCCGCCGCCGGGTTCGGTGCCCAGCTGTGCCGAGGCCGGGGTCGTCGGCGCGCTGCCCGGGACCGTCGGGTCGATGATGGCGATGGAGGCGGTCAAGCTCATCACCGGCGCGGGCCGCCCGCTGCTGGGCCGTCTGATGCTGCTGGACCTGCTGGAGACCACCACCCGGACGGTGACGATCCGACCCGACCCCTCCCGGGAGCCGGTCACCGCCCTGCCGGACGGGGCCGGCGACGCCTCGTGCGAGCGGCCCGCGCCTGAGCTGGCCGCCGTCCCGACCGTCACGGCCGCGGAGGTCGCCGCCGAGCTCGCCGCGGCGGCGCCCGCCGGGCCGGTGGCCCCGGTCCTGGTCGACGTGCGTGGCGCCGGGGAGCGGTCGATCGCCCGGATCGACCCGTCGGTGTGGGTGCCGCTCGACTCGGTGGCCGAGGACGCGGCCGATCCCACCGGTGTGCTCGGCCGGGCTGCCGCCGAGGGGCCGCTGGTCCTCTACTGCAAGGCGGGGGCGCGCTCGGCGCAGGCCGCGGCCACCCTGATGGCCGCCGGCTTCGCCGGTGTGCGGTCCCTGGAGGGCGGGATCGAGGCCTGGACACGCGAGGTCGACCCGTCCCTGCCCGGGTATTGACGGAGGGGGTGGGTACGGTGGTCGGCGTGAACGACGCGACTCTGCCCGAGCACGTCCGCAGTGCCTTCGGCGCGACGGACGGCCGCGCCGTACCCGTTGTCGCCGGCTCGGGCACCGGGTGGCTGGTGTCCACACCGGGTGGCCCCGTCGTGCTGCGTCCGGTCGCGGACACCGCACAGGCCAACTGGTCGGCCCGGGTCCGGGAGAAACTGGACGTCACCGGCCTGCGGGTCGCCCCGCCGGTGCGCTCCCGCGACGGCCGCCACGTCGTCAGCGGGTGGCGCGCGGACCGCGCGGTCCCCGGACGCCCGGAAGCCCGGGCTGACGAGACGATCGCCTGGTCCTTCCGCATCAACACCGCGCTGGCCGGGGTCGAGAAGCCGCGCGTGGTGCGCCGGCCGTCCTCCCGGCCGTGGGGCGAGTCGGACCTGTTCGGCTTCGCCGAGGCCGCGGCCTGGGACGGCGATCCCGAGCGCGACCTGGCCCCCGGGATGGAGGACCGCGGCACCCCGTTCGCGACCCACCGTGCGGCTGCCCTGCTCGGCGCCACCGGACTCATCCGGCACCGGCGGCCCGTCGAGATCGCGGCTCCCGGGCTGGTCCACGGTGACCTCGCCCGCGGGTTGCTGTTCGACGCCACCGCCGAGCCCGCCCTGACCGACATCGTGCCGTACGAGCGTCCCGCGTCCTGGTCGGCGGCGCTCGTCGCGGTGGACCACCTGTCGTGGGGGACGGTCGACGTGGGTGTCCTGCTGCGGTGGGCGCATCTCGAGGAGTGGGCGCAGATGGTGCTGCGCGCCGCGGTGTTCCGGCTCGCGGTCCACGCCCTGCACCCGGGCTCGCGCCCGGCGGCGATGGACGGTCTGCAGGCCATGGCCCGGCAGGTCGGCGAGTTCGTCGGGGACACGGATTGACACCCTCCCGCGCCCGTGGCGTCGGGAGTCGGTCCGGAGCGGTCGCCGTCCCCGTGGTGGCCCTCGTCGGGGTCATCCTCGTCTCGCTCAACCTCCGCACCGCCGTCACCTCCCTGAGCCCGCTGCTCGGGGTGATCGACGCCGACATCGGTCTCGGCACCGTCGGCATGGGCCTGCTGGGGATGGTTCCCACCGCGATGTTCGCGCTCTGGGGAGTGCTCACCCCGATCGTCCTACGGCGGATGGGGCTCGAGGTGCTGACCGTCCTGGCGATGGCCGCGGCGGCGCTCGGGCAGGTCCTGCGGGCCCTGGCCCACGACCCGTGGGTGATGGGCTCCGGATCGCTTCTCGCCCTGGCCGGGATGGGCATCGGCAACGTGGTGGCCCCGCCCCTGGTCAAGAAGTACTTCCCGCGACACGTGGCCACGGTGAGCATGGCCTACATCACCGGCCTGCAGCTGGGGACCGTCGTGCCCGCGCTCGTCGCGGTACCCGTCGAGGAGGCCGCCGGCTGGCGGGTCTCGATCGGCTGGTGGGCGGCACTGGCCGTCGTGGCCGCCATCCCGTGGGTGATCGAGATCCTGCGTCCGGGGGCGCCTGCCGACGCCGCCGGCACCGGGCCGGGCGAGCTGGCCGGTGCGGAGGCCGGTGCCGTCCCGGGCGAGATGACCGGTGCGGAGGCCGGTGCCGTCCCGGGCCGGCGCATCCGCCCGTGGCGCTCGCCCGTCGGAGTGGCCCTGGCCCTGTTCTTCGGCACCAACTCCCTGTGCACGTACGCGTTCTTCACCTGGATGCCGGCCGTGGCCGAATCCGTGGGCATGTCCCGCGCGGAGGGCGGGCTCGCGCTCGCCGTGTACTCGGCGATCGGACTGATCGCGGCGCTGGTCGTACCGTGGGTCGCCGGTCGGTTCGACGATCCGTACGCCGTCGTCGTCGTCTCGATCGTGTGCTACCTCGCCGGCTTCGCCGGCCTGCTCTGGGCGCCCGGCGTCGCGACGTGGCTGTGGATCTGTCTGCTGGGGGTGGGTCCCAGCACGTTCCCGCTGTGCCTGACCCTCATCAACCTCCGGACCCGCACGCAGGCCGGCTCCGCGGCCCTGTCGGGGTTCTCCCAGGGCGTCGGCTACACCGCGGCGTGCCTCGGGCCGATCGTGTTCGGGATCCTGCTGGACGGCCCCGGCCTCGCGGCCGGGCTCGGGTTCCTCACGGTGGTGCTCGCGGCGATGGCGGTCGTCTCGCGGACCGCGTGCCGGCCGGTCATGCTCGAGGACACCCTGCGCTGACCCTCCTCCGGGCGGGGCTGTCGTAGGCGTGTGGTCTCATCGAGCCGTGACAGACCCTGCCGAGACCCCCCTGGACCAGCCCGGCGGCCGAGCCCGTGTGGAGCCCGGCGGCCGAGCCGGTGCCGACCCCGGTGCCACGGACGGCGCGGCCGGGACCCAGCGGTCCTGGCCCGTCGAGCTCGCGGAACTCCTCGGCCGGGACTGGGCCGCGCCACGGCGTCGTCAGGACCGGTGGGTCGTGCGCGGGGGGCCGGGCAGCGGCAAGAGCGCGCTCGTCGTGGACGTGGTGCGCGAGGCGGTCCTCGGGGGCGTGGGGCTGGACGGCGTCCTCGTCCTCACCGGCTCCTCCAGGGCGGCCGCCGAGACGCTCGAGGAGATCACCCGCGGCCTCCCACCGGGCCTCGTCGTGGGGACCGACGCCCCGGTGCGCACCGTGCACTCCCTGGCCTTCGCGGTGGTCCGGCTGGCCGCCGCGAGGAACGATGCCCCGCCGCCCCGGCTGCGCACGGGAGCGGAACACGACGCGGTGATCCGCGAGACGCTGCTCGGTGAGTTGGCGGACGGGGCGCCGCACTGGCCGGAGCAGATCCGCCCGGCGCTGGCCACGGTCGGTTTCGCCCGCGAGCTGCGGGACCTGCTCCTGCGCTCCCTGGAACGGGGGATCGGCCCGCGCGACCTCGCCCGTCTCGGCCGCGAGGCAGGGCGGCCCACCTGGGTGGCCGCGGCCGGGTTCTTCCGCCGCCACGAGGAACAGATGGCGCTGCGCTCCGGGGTCCGTGGCGGGGAGACCGACCTGCCCGAGGCACTCAACGCCGCTGAGCTGGTCGGTGCCGCGCTCGACGCACTCACCGCGGACCCGGACCTGCGGGAGTTGTTCCGTGCGCGGCGTCTGGTGGCGGTGGACGACGCCCAGCACCTCGACCCGCTCGCCGCGGAATTCGTCGCGGCGATCGGCGGAGGGGCGGACGTGCTCGTCGTGGCCGAGGACGGGGACCAGTCGGTATTCCGCTTCCGCGGCGCCGACGGCGGCCTGGCCCGGGCC
>JAAYAH010000028.1 GCA_012719445.1 Actinomycetales bacterium
CACCCGCGGGCGGCGGACCGGCTCCGGGAGGGATGCGGCACGCCGTAGCGCGTCCGGGTGGTCCCCGGCACCGCACCTCAGCACTCTATGTGCCACATCCGATACTGAGAGTGTGCATCCTGTGATACTGCTCGGGCTGCTGACGACCGGGGCGTCGGTGTGGTTCGTCTGGTGGACGTGGAAGGGCGAAGCCAGCGCGAACCTCGGCTACGCCGCGGCGGCTGCGGACGTCGAACGCGAGGATCCCCCACCACCGACCGCCAACTGAGTCCCGCCGTCGACCGTCGGCCGGGCCCGCAGGAGGTGCCGGGCCGACAGCCGCGGCGCGGCCCGGTCCGGGCTCACTCGGGATCGTCCCGCTGCGTCGGCACGGCGACCTGCTCGGGCACCACCGCGGCCAGTTCCCCGGTGGCGTCCCTGATCGGGGTCATCGGCGGCTGCCCGGCGTGGGCACCGCGGGTACGCCGCGCGGCGACCCGGGTGGGATGCGGGTGCATCTCGTCGACGGCCGCGTTGAGGGCGGCTCCGATGAGCACCCCGAGGGCGATGAAGTACAGCCAGATCAGCACGATGATCGAGGCGGCGAGCGGGCCGTAGATCGAGGTGCCGTCCACCGACGCGCTGACGATCCGGCGGAGGACGAAGCTGCTGCCCACCCAGATGACGAGCGCGAGGAGCGCCCCGGCGACGTCCCGCCGCCACGGGGTGCGCACCGGCGTAGCCAGGTGGTACAGGCCGGTGAGACCTAGGATCGCCACGGCCGAGACCCCCGGCCAGTAGAGGAAGGCCAGGACGCCGGTGTCGACGGGGACGTCCCAGGCCCGGAGCAGCTCGCTGACGATCCCCGGGCCGATGAGCACCAGCGGGATGACGACGATCCCGACCACCAGCGAGACGACGTAGAGCGAGAACGAGAGCATCCGGGTGCGGACGATGCCCCGGTGCCCGCCCAGCCCGTACATGATCGAGATGGTGTCGACGAAGACGTTGAGCGCGCGGGACCCCGACCACAGGGACAGCACGAAGCCGATCGACACGATCTCGAACCGGCCGGAGGTGACCACGTCGTCGAACATCGGCAGGATCACGCTCTTGACGACGTCCGGGGTGAGGAAGGTCATCGCGATCTCGGAGACCTGGTGACGCAGCCGGGAGACGACGTCCCTGCCCATCCGCTCGCCCACGTACCCGAGGCTGCCGACCAGCCCGAGCACCAGCGGCGGGAGGGAGAGCAGTGCGAAGAACCCCGCCTCCGAGGCGAGCCCGGTCACCCGGTACCGGAGGCAGATGCGGGTGGTGGCCGCGACGAGGCGAGCGGGCAGAGCGGCGAGTGCTCTCGTCACCACCTCGCGTGCCCGCCTCCCCACCGACGCCTCCGGAACAGCATCCCGGACGCTCGTGCCTACGACCACGGGGCACACCGTACCCACCCCGGGCTCCGTCATGCTCAAGCACCGCCGCTCGTCCTCCCGGCGGGTGGTCGCTCCCCGTCCCCCCGCTACCCCGAACGGGTGAGTACCGTGGCTACCGTGGCCGAACGCGACGACGCTCCCAACCTCGTCCCCCCGCCGGTCGACCACGACCTCTTCTCCCTCGACCCCCCGCTCGTCGACGCCGTCCGGCGGCACGGTGCCGAGGCCCATCTGGGCCGGCTCCGCGAACTCGGCAGGCTCGCCGGCATCCAGCGTTCGGCGAAGTGGGCCGAGGCGGTCGACCGCTACCCGCCCAAGCTCCGGACCCACGACCCGTTCGGACGCCGGGTCGACGAGGTCGAGTACCACCCCTCCTGGCACCGGCTGCTCCAGTCGGGGGTCCGGGCCGGGCTCACCGCCCCCGCCTGGCGCAGCGACGCCATGGCCGCGGCCCACGCCGCCAGGGCGGCCGCGTTCGTCGTCTGGGCCCAGGTCGAACTGGGGCACACCGCCGCGCTGACCACGAGCTACGCGGCGATCCCCGCCCTGCGCACCGACGAGGCGCTGGATCAGGTCTGGCTGCCCCGGCTCGCCTCCCGGGCCTACGAGTCCGGGCTCCGGATCCCCTCGGAGAAGCTCGGCTGCCTCGCCGGGCTCGCCATCACCGAGCGCCAGGGCGGGTCGGACCTGAGGGCGAGCACGACGGTCGCCCGCCCCTCCCCGGACGGCCCGGTCGAGGGCGGGCACACCTACCGGCTGACCGGGCAGAAGTGGTTCTGCACCTCGCCGATGAGCGACGTCTTCGTCGTCCTCGCCCATGCCCCGGGCGGCCTCACCTGCTTCCTGGTGCCGAGAGTGCTCGTCGACGGGGGCCGGAACACCTGGCGGCTGCTGCGACTGAAGGACAAGGCGGGCAACCGGTCCAGCGCCTCCGCCGAGGTGGAGCTCGACGGCACCTGGGCGGTGCGCCTCGGCGAGGAGGGCAGGGGGCCGCGCACCGTCGCCGGGACGATCTCCGCCATCCGGCTTGACGCCGTGCTGGGGGCCGCGGGACTGATGCGGCACTGCGTCACCCGGGCCGTCCACCACGCCCGGCACCGCGAGGCCTTCGGCTCCTCGCTCATCGACAAGCCGCTCATGCAGAACGTGCTCGCCGACCTGGCCCTGGAGAGCGAGGCCGCGACCACCCTGGCCATGCGACTCGCCGCAGCCGTCGACGCCGGGGAGACCGAGCTCATCCGGGCCGCCGTCCCGGTGGCGAAGTTCTGGGTCACCAAGCGGGCGACCCCGGTCGCGGCCGAGGCCATGGAGTGCCTCGGCGGCAACGGCTACGTCGAGGAGCACGGGCTGGCCAGGGTCTTCCGGGAGTCGCCGGTCACCTCCATGTGGGAGGGCACCGGGAACATCAACGCCCTCGACGTGCTGCGCGCCATGTCCCTCCAGCCCCGCTCGATGGAGGTCCTGCTCGGCGAGATCGACCGGGCCAGGGGGGCCGATCCCCGGCTGGACAAGGCCGTCGACGAGGTGGCGACCTTCCTGCAGGCGGCCTCCCGGGAGGCACGGCGCGACCCGGCGGCCGTCGAGGCCGGCGCCCGGTGGATGGTCGAGCGCCTCGCCCTGGTGCTCCAGGCGTCGCTGCTGCTGCGGCACGCACCCTCGCCCGTCGCGACGACGTTCGTCGCGACCAGGGTCGCGGGGGGCGGTGGGGCGCTGTTCGGCACGCTGCCCGTCGGCCGCAAGACCACCCAGGCCATCGTCGACCGGGCCCTCGCCGACTGATCCATCGCGCGGTGCGTCCCCGGACCCGCAGAGTCCCCGAGGCCGGGACACGGGCTGATCCGTCCCCTGTCAGCTGTTCCGGTAGATCACCAGCACCGTGACCACGGCCGCGATGGCGACCAGCGCCGCGAGAACCGTCGCGACGATCTTGGGGACACTGTAGGGACGCTGTCCGATGACTCGACCGGTGTAGGCGTTGACGAACACCTGGTAGCTGCGCCCGCCGTAGACGTAGGTGGCGATCCACACGGGCAGGAGCACGAGCTTGAACATGATGGCGGCGTAGTAGGTGTCCAGCGTGGCCAGCCGCTGCTCGTCGCCGCCGATGTCCGAGCGGCAGTCCTGCTCGATGATCGGCCGCATCCGCGCCTTCGCCTCCGACAGCCCCTGGTCGGGCTCGACGTCGTAGCGCAGCGCCCGGTAGCCGACGAGGAAGTCCGGCAGGAAGGGCACCGCCCGCTCCAGCGACCACGGCGCCAGGTCGTCCAGGCGGGACTGGGGAAGGGTGGTCGTGCCCGGGACCAGCACGTCGTCGAAGTCACGCCTGACCGTGCCGCCGGCCGGGTACCAGCGGGTACGCCTGACCTGCCGGGTACGGACCTGGCTCTCGCCGTCGACGACGACGGTGTAGTTCTCGGTCACCCAGTAGTACTGGCCACGCTGCCCCTGGTAGTGCGTCGTCGTCCGCGCGTCGTAGGTCCAGTGCGGCAGGTAGGTGCCGTTGAGCGTCTCCGCCGCGGTGACCTTCTTCAGCCGGGACGGCGCGAACCGACGCGAGGAGACCCACCGGCGGATGGCGTCGCGGGCACCGGCCCGCTCGACGCCGAAGGGCACGATCGCTTCGGGGACGATCCGGTCCGCGGCTGCGGTGTCGGCCACGACCGGAGCGCCACAGAACGCACAGAGGGTGGCTAGATCGTCACTTTCAGTGCTAGCGCTGCACTTCCGGCAGACGAGCACGTGTGCCCCGACCCGCGACACGTCCTTGGGGGGCATGGCCGCCCACGCGTCGTAGGAGTGCTCCTCGATGACCTCGTCGGTGCTGGCGATCTGCTGCTCGAACCGGCAGTACGGGCAGCGCAGCAGGGTCGTGCCGGGCGCGTACTCGAGGCGGGCACCGCAGCCGGCGCACGGGAAGGACAGGGTGGCGTCGTCGGGCGGTGGCGGGGGCGCCTGTGGATTCGGCCCGGGGATGTCGGTCTCGGCCATGGTCGTCCGTTCGTCGGCTCCGTCGGGGCTGCGGTCACGCCGGCAGCGGCGGTGGGGTGCTGGCGAGGACACCGGCGAGGTCGGCGACCTCCTGCGCGGCGACCCACCCCTGCATCCCGGCTCGCCACACCAGGGTCGTCCCGGTGAGCGTGCCCGAGGCGGCCTGGGCGCACAGACCGGCGAGGTCGAACGGCCCCTCCTGGCGCCCCTGGACGCCGAGGTACCACT
This sequence comes from Actinomycetales bacterium, assembly GCA_012719445.1. Taxonomy (GTDB): domain Bacteria; phylum Actinomycetota; class Actinomycetes; order Actinomycetales; family Kineosporiaceae; genus JAAYAH01. The sequence continues at coordinate 4,629 of JAAYAH010000028.1, forward strand.
CCGCCGGCAACGGTGGCGGAGTACTGGCTGCCGGAGCGGGTGCCGGCGACGGCGCGGGTGCTGCCTGCTCCGCCCCCAACTGCGCCGCCATCCGCTGCCCCATCGCCATCCCCATGCCGAGACCGACGCCCTGGGACGCGCCGCCGCCGGGGTTGCGGGCTGCGTCCTCCAGGGCGTTGGCGGCCTGGAACTGGGTGTAGCGGTCGAGGTCGCCGAGCACCCCCATCCCGGTGCGCTTGTCCATGGCGGCCTCGACCTCGGGCGGCACCGAGATGTTCTCGATGATGAACGTCGGGATGGAGATCCCGACCGAGGAGAGGTTCTCGCTGAGGATGCCGCCGAGGCGACCGCCGATCGACGTCTGCTGGGAGGCCAGGTCGAGGACCGAGACGTTCGCGGAGGCCAGCGCGCTGCCGAGCTGCCCGACGATCATCTGCCGCAGGAAGTCCTCCACCTCTTCGGTCCGGAACTGGGGATCGGTGCCGGCCAGCTCTCGGATCATCCTCGACGCGTCGGTCACCCGGGCGGCGTAGGCACCGAAGGCCCGCAGCCGGACCATCCCGAACTCAGGGTCGCGGATGATGACCGGGTTCTGGGTCCCCCACTTCATGTCCGTGAAGAGCCGGGTGCTCACGAAGTAGACCTCGGCCTTGAACGGGGACTGGAACCCGTACTTCCACCCCTTGAGCTTGGACAGTACCGGCAGGTTCTGCGTCTCGAGCGTGTAGGTGCCCGGGGCGAACGTATCCGCGATCGTGCCCTCGTTGACGAAGACGGCCGTCTGCGACTCGCGGACCACGAGCTTGGCGCCCATCTTGATCTCGTTGTCGTGGCGCGGGAACCGCCAGACGATGGTGTCCCTGCTGTCGTCGAGCCATTCGATGATGTCGATGAACTCGCCGCGCAGCCTGCCCATCACTCCCACGACGTCCTCCTTCGCTCACTGCTCCTGGTCCCGAGCGCTGCACGGGTCGTTGCGGCGGTTCCGTCGCGGTCGCCGAGCGGGTGCCGGGTGGTGCAGGGACCCGTTGCCCGCCGGGTGGTCGCGCTCGTCGTTCGTGCGACGCCCGCCCCGCTCGGTCGGTTCCCTGACCGGATGGTGCCGTCCCGCGAGACCGCACCTGGACGCAATGATCCCCCTCGGGGACGTCCAGGTGGATCGACTCGCCGAACGCCCGGCGCGCCGGGCGTGACCTGCCCGAGATCAGGAGTGTACGAGGTATCCGGTGGGGTCGCGGGGTGTCGAGGCACACCATCGGGGCGGGCGTGGGCACGGTGGCGAGAGGAAGCGTCTGTCGGCCGGCCGTCGGCACCGACGGCCCCCTCCCCCGGGCGCGACACGAGCCCGGTGGCGGGCCGACGGGACCGGATCGACGTGTCAGGCATGCCAGACTCGCCCCGGGGTAGGGGGGACGCATCAGCCGTCGGCGGCGTAGCGGGTCCGGGCGCCGGGCTGGTGACGTGCGACCCGACCCGCTGGACACGACAATGACCTCGTTCGCCGACGATCTGGAAGGCCCATGGAGATCTGGCCCGGCACTCCGTACCCCCTGGGAGCGACCTTCAACGGGTCCGGAACCAACTTCGCCGTCTTCTCCGAGGCGGCCGACGCCGTCGAGCTGTGCCTCGTCGACACCGACGGCGCGGAGCGACGCATCCCGCTGACCGAGGTCGACGGCTTCGTCTGGCACGCCTACCTGCCGGGGATCGAGCCGGGGCAGCGGTACGGCTACCGCGTGCACGGTCCCTTCGACCCCTGGGCCGGCCACCGGTGCAACCCGGCCAAGCTCCTGCTCGACCCCTACGCGAAGGCCATCGAGGGGCAGATCGACGGCGACGAGTCGCTGTTCTCCTACCGGTTCGACGACCACGCGGCCTTCAACGACCTGGACAGCCTCGGCCACACCATGCTGTCCGTGGTGGTGAACCCCTTCTTCGACTGGGGGGACGACCGCCCGCCCCGGCACGAGTACCACGAGACGGTCATCTACGAGGCCCACGTGAAGGGCCTCACCATGACCCACCCCGACATCCCCGAGGGCATCCGCGGCACCTATGCCGCCATCGCGCACCCCGCGATCATCCAGCACCTCACCGACCTGGGCGTCACCGCGCTGGAACTCATGCCGGTGCACCAGTTCGTGCAGGACAGCACGCTCGCCGACAAGGGCCTGTCCAACTACTGGGGCTACAACACCATCGGCTTCTTCGCCCCGCACAACGCCTACTCCTCCGCCGGCCAGCTCGGCCAGCAGGTCATGGAGTTCAAGGCGATGGTCAAGGCGCTGCACGAGGCGGACATCGAGGTGATCCTCGACGTCGTCTACAACCACACCGCCGAGGGCAACAACTTCGGCCCGACGCTGTGCTTCCGGGGCCTGGACAACGCCGCCTACTACCGGCTCGTCGACTCCGACCGCAGCCACTACTACGACACCACCGGAACCGGCAACAGCCTGCTCATGCGGCACCCGCACGTCCTTCAGCTGATCATGGACTCGCTGCGGTACTGGGTGACCGAGATGCACGTCGACGGCTTCCGGTTCGACCTCTGCGCCACCCTCGCCCGGCAGTTCCACGAGGTGGACCGGCTGTCCGCCTTCTTCGACATCGTCCAGCAGGACCCGGTGGTCTCCCAGGTCAAGCTCATCGCCGAGCCGTGGGACGTGGGCGACGGCGGGTACCAGGTGGGGAACTTCCCGCCGCTGTGGACCGAGTGGAACGGCAAGTACCGGGACACCGTGCGGGACTTCTGGCGCGGCGAGCCGTCCACCCTCGGCGAGTTCGCCTCCCGGGTCACCGGGTCGAGCGACCTCTACCAGGACGACGGCCGGCACCCCATCGCGAGCATCAACTTCATCGTCGCCCACGACGGGTTCACCCTCCGGGACCTCGTCTCGTACCACTACAAGCGCAACGAGGACAACGGCGAGGGCGGCGCGGACGGCGAGAACCACAACCGGTCCTGGAACTGCGGGGCCGAGGGCGAGACCGACGACGCCACCGTGCTGGCCATGCGCCGCCGGCAGCTGCGCAACTTCCTCACCACCCTGCTGCTGTCCCAGGGCGTGCCCATGATCGCTCACGGGGACGAGCTGGGCAGGACCCAGCGCGGCAACAACAACGTGTACTGCCAGGACAACGAGCTCTCCTGGGTGGACTGGAACCTCGCGGAGTGGCAGCACGACCTGCTCGCGTTCACCCGGCGGCTCACCCGGCTGCGCCGGGAGCACCCGGTGTTCCGCCGCCGCCGGTTCTTCACCGGCCAGGCGACCAAGGGCGGCGAGAGCGACATCGGCGACATCGCCTGGTTCTCGCCCTGCGGGCAGCACATGACCCCCGAGGACTGGGCCAACGGCTACGCCAGAACGTTGATGATCTTCCTCAACGGCGAACGACTGCTGGAGCCGGACAAGCGCGGCCAGCCGGTCCTGGACGACTCGTACCTGCTGCTGTTCAACGCCCACTTCGAGCCGGTGGACTTCACCATCCCGGCCGCGGACTACGGCGCCTGGTGGGGGGTCGAGCTCGACACCGCGGACGACGAGGACGACGACGACGCGTCCTGCGACACCTTCGTCCCCGGCGACGTCATCCGGGTGGAGTCCCGGTCGGTGATCCTGCTCTGCCGCCCACGGACGCCGGCGGACAGGGCGCCGTCGGCGACGGTCGAGGAGACCACGCCGACCCCGGCCACCCCGCCCGAGGAGTACCGCCCCCACCCCCGGCCGGCCCGTTTGCTGCCGGTGCCCCCGCCGACCCCCGCCAGGAGGCCAAGGACCACGTGACCGATCCCGACGTCCTCACCGCCTCCGACCGGCCCGAGATCGTCGTCGCCTCCGGGACGGACACCGCCCCGGAGGAGGTCCCGCCGGACGGCACCGGCCTGCACCGACCCCAACTGGTCGCGCCGCTGTCGACGTACCGGCTGCAGATCCGCCCCGGGTTCGGGTTCGACGAGGTCGCGGGGCTGGTGGAGTACCTGGACCGGCTCGGGATCACCCACGTCTACCTGTCCCCGGTGCTGCAGCCGGCCCCGGGGTCGACCCACGGCTACGACGTCGTCGACCACTCCCGGCTCAACGAGGAGGCCGGAGGGCCTGCCGCGTTCGACCGGATGGACGCGGCGCTGCGGGCGCACGGCATGTCCGCGGTGGCGGACGTCGTGCCCAACCACATGTGCGTGCCCACCCCGGTCCGGCTCAACGCCGTGCTGTGGTCGGTGCTGCGCGACGGACCCGGCTCGCCCTACGCCCGCTGGTTCGACGTGGACTGGTCCCGCCCCTCCCCCGCCGTCCTCATGCCGGTGCTCGGCCGGCGGATCGGGAAGGTGCTCGCCGCAGGGGAGCTGCGCCTGGACACCGACGGCGACGAGGCGGTGCTGCGATACCACGACCACGAGTTCCCGGTGCGTCCCGGCACCGAGCGCCTCCCCCTCGACCAGCTCGTCGACCGGCAGTGGTACCGGCTGGCCTGGTGGCGGGTGGCCGACGACGAGGTGAACTACCGGCGGTTCTTCGACATCGACACCCTCGCCGCCGTCCGGGTGGAGGACCCCGAGGTGTTCCACGCCACCCACACCCTGCTCATCGACCTGGTGCGCCGGGGACGGCTGCAGGGCCTGCGGATCGACCACCCGGACGGCCTCGCCGACCCCCGCGGGTACCTGCGCCGGCTCGCCGAGGTGACCGGAGGCACCTGGGTCGTCGTCGAGAAGATCCTCGAGGGTGAGGAGACCCTGTCCCCCGACTGGCTGTGCGCGGGAACGACCGGCTACGACGCGCTCCGGGCGGTCGGCGGCCTGTTCGTCGACCCCGCCGGGGCCGCTCCGCTGTCGGCGCTGCTCACCGAGCTCACCGGGGACGGACCGGATGTCACCACCGTCGTCGAGGCCGCCAAGCGTCAGGTGCTGGAGCAGAACCTCTACGCGGAGGTCGCCCGCCTCGTCGCCCTGCTCGTCGCCATCACCTCCTCCGACATCGAGCTGCGCGACCACACCCGCCGCCACCTCCGGGACGCCGTGGTGGAGCTGCTCGTGGCCATGAACCGCTACCGGGCCTACGTCGTCCCCGGCGAGCCCGCGCCACCGGGGAGCGTCGCGGCCGTCGAGACGGCGGCGTCGGTGGCGCGGGAGCGGCTGCCGGAGGAGGCGGGCGACGCCCTCGACCTGGTCAGGGACCTCGTCCTGGACCGGCCGGTCGGTTCGCTCGCCAGGGCGCTGGACCCCGAGCACGCCGCCATGCGCGCGGAGTTCGTCATCCGGTTCCAGCAGACCTGCGGACCGGTGATGGCCAAGGGGGTCGAGGACACCGCCTTCTACCGCTGGCACCGGTTGTCCTCCCTCAACGAGGTCGGCGGCGACCCGGCCCGGGTGGGGGTGACCGCCGAGGAGTTCCACGCCTTCGCCGCACGGCTGCAGCGGGACTGGCACGCCACCATGACGACGCTGTCGACGCACGACACCAAGCGCTCGGAGGACGTCCGGGCGCGGCTGGCGGTCCTCGCCGAGCTGCCGACGGAGTGGGGCGAGGCCGTACGGGCCTGGACGGAGTCCGCCAGGCGGTACCGGTTCCCGGAGAACTGGCCGGATCCCGCGACGGTCTACCTGCTGTGGCAGACCCTCGTCGGGATCTGGGAGGACGGGCCGCCGGAGACCGGCCGGATCGTCGGCTACCTGGAGAAGGCGACCAGGGAGGCCAAGCGGCACACGTCGTGGAGCAGCCCCGACCCCGCCTACGAGGCGGCGGTCGCCGGGTTCGCCACCGCCGTCCTCGGCGACGAGACGATCATGTCCTCGATGGCCGCCTTCTGTGCCACCGTCGCCCCTCCGGCCCGGGTCGCGGTCCTGGGGCAGAAGCTCGTACAGCTCACCATGCCCGGGGTCGCCGACACCTACCAGGGCACCGAGGTCGTGACGCTGTCGCTGGTCGACCCGGACAACCGCCGCGACGTCGACTTCGAGCTCCGCTCCCTGCGGCTGGCCCGGCTGGACACCGGGTCGTGGCCGATGGACCTCGACGACGAGAAGCTGCTGGTCACCTCGCGGGCGCTCCGGCTGCGCCGGGACCACCCGGACTGGTTCGTCGGGTCCCGGGCCCGGTACACCGCCGTCGCGACCTCGACCGGGAACGCCGTCGCGTTCGCGCGGGGAACCGTGGAGGGCCCCCGGGCGATCACGATCGCCACCCGGCTGCCGGTCGCCCTCGCCCGGCACGGCGGCTGGGGCGAGCACACGGTCGCCCTCCCGCCGGGGACCTGGCAGGACGTCCTCACCGGGCGCCGGGTGGAGGGCGGCAGCCGGCCGCTCGGCACCCTCCTGGAGGTGCTGCCGGTCGCGCTGCTGCGGCACCTCGACGAGCGGGGCTGAGCCGCGTTCGACGAGGTGGCCGCCCCGGGGACGGGACGGCTCGGGCGCGCCTGGTGCCCGGGACCCCTCGGGACGCGCGATCGCCGCGCGAGGGCGGATGCCTCTCGCGCGGCGATCGACGGTCGGACCGTGGATCCGGAGTCCCGCGGTGGGTCAGCGGTGCTCGGCGGCTCCCGGGGGTCCCTCGGTGGTCAGGCCACAGCCCCGAGGATCACTTGTAGGTGATGTCGCTGGCGCTGTACTTGCAGTACTCGGAGGGGCCGGATCCGATCTTGCTCGGCTCGCTGCCCTTCGACACGCCCTTGTACCACTCGCAGATCGGCAGGTTGGGCGTGCCGACGACGGTCAACTGCCGGATCGTCGCCGTGTCACCCCAGTTGGTGTTGATGCCGATGATCGAGGCCTTGCCACCGGTCGCGACGACGTTCTGGATGATGCTGTCGCGCTGGTAGCTGGTCGAGCAGTTGCCGCAGTGCCGGATCAACTTGCCGAACGTGTACACCTGGAAGTTCTTGACCACCATGGTGCCGTCACCGTTGTGCTGGAACACCTTGTCCGAGGCGTTCTTGGCGCCGCCGCCGTCGATGGTCATCGTCGCCGACGAGCCGGCCGAGGAGAGCATCGTCGCCGCGTCCTCGCCCACGTCCTCCCACCAGACGTTCTGGATCGTGCAGGACGCCTTGCAGTGGATGCCGTCGCCCGCGGCGTCACCGATGATCACATTCTTGATCACGGCGCCGTTCTCCAGGATGAACAACGGGTCCTGGCCCTCGGACTGGCTGCCGCCCCAGCCCTGGAACCGGACGTTGCCGCCGTCGAACGTCCCGCTCACGGTGCGGGTGGAACTGAGGTTGGTGGTCCCCGTCGCCGACGGCCAGGAGGCGGTCGGGCTGGTCCCGCCACCGGAACCGCCACCGGAGCTGGTGCTCGTGGTGGTCGTCCTCGTGCTGGACGAGCTGCTGCTGGAACTGCTGGACGACGACCCGCCACCGGAGCCGCCGCTGCCGTAGGTCTCGAACTCCGCCACGGCCGGGGTGCCGTTGGCGGCGAGGATCTCCAGGTTGATCTTCTTCAGCGACACCGGCGTGAAGCTGACGGTGCCGATCCCGCTGGTCCCGGAGGCGAGGGTGGCCCCGGTGTCGTTGTTCACCAACTGCCAGGAGCGGATGGTGCCGACCGAGCCCGATGCCTCCCGGATGACCACCGATCCGACGGTGACGGCGGAGGACCACTTGACCGAGACCCGGCCCGTGGTGCCCGAGGGCGACCAGGAGGTGCCGAGGTTGCCGTCGACGACGTTGCCGTAGCTGGAGCCGCTGGCCTTGCTGGTCCCGTCCGCACCGGCACCGAGGCTGAGGTTGGTTCCGGTCGGCTCACCCCCGGACGACGAGGCGGCCGTCGTGGTCGTCGTGCTGGAGGCCGGACGCGTCGTCGTGGTGGTCGTCTGACGCGTCGTCGTGGTGGTCGCCTGCTGGGAGGTGGTCCTGGTGCTGCTGCTGGTCGAGCTCCCGCCCGGCAGCGAGCAGGTGGGGTTGGCCACCATGCCGGAGGCCGTGCCCTGGAAGCCGGGTGAGACCGAGCCGTTCGCCGGGATGTTGGCGGCCCAGTCGGTGCCGCTGACCGTCACCCGGCTGCCCGAGGCGGAGGCGGCGACGCCCCAGGACGAGCTCACGCCGACGCTGGTGCCGTAGTCCAGGGTCGCCGTCCAGCCCGACACCGTGCTGCTGTTGCCGTTCTTGACCGTTACCGAGGTCACGAACCCGCCGTTCCACGCGCTCGTCGTGGTCGTGCAGCTGAGACCGCTGCCGTTCGAGGGCACCGACGTCGAGGTTGTGGCCGTCGTGGTCGGCCGGGAGGTGGTCGTCGTGCTGGTGGACCCCCCTGTCGTCGAGGGCTGGGTGGTGACGGAGCAGCTGCCGGTGGAGGTGGCGAGTCCCTTGCCGGAGCCCGCGGTGCTCTGGACGACGGACGGCACGCAGTTGGCCTGGTCGAGGCCGTAGGAGTAGGGGACGCTCACCGAGGCGTTCGAGGCCATCGACGGACCCGCGGGATTCGTCTCGCTGTCCGCGGCGGACCAGGTCACGTTGTCGAGGATGTTCCCGCTGGTCTGCCAGTAGCCGGGCAGGTCGGTGTAGAAGGTGCCGAGGACGTCCTTGGAGTCCTTGAAGTAGTTGTTCTCCACCCGGGCCCGGCCGCCGTTGCGCGGGTTGATCCCGGACTTGGTCAGCTGCTGGTAGTAGTTGTTGTAGATGTGCGCGGTCGCGCTGCGCAGCAGCGGGGTGCGCGACTCGATGTTGGAGTACCAGTTGTGGTGGAACGTCACCGGCCCGTTGCTGGTGTCGCTGTCGCTGGAGCCGACCAGCCCGCCCCGGCCGGAGTTGCGCAGGATGTTGTAGGACACCGTGACGTACTTGGTGCCGGACTTCATGTCGACCAGGCCGTCGTAGCCCTCGTCCTCGCCGCCGGAGGCGACCAGGGTGTTGTGGTCGATCCAGACGTTGCTGACGGTGCTCTCCATGCCGATCGCGTCACCGCCGTTGGAGGTGGGTGAACCGGACTTCTTCACGTTCTGCACGGTGACGTTCTGGATGATGATGTTCGACGAGTTGCGGATGTGGATACCGATCTGGTCGAACACCGCGGACGAGCCCACGCCGACGATCGTGACGTTGCTCACGCCCTTGATCTCGATCACGTCGGCCGCCGTGTTGCAGCTGCCGGACACCTTCGACGTGTTGCCGTGGTTGATCGTGCCGGACACCTCGATGACGATCGGGGTGCTGGTGCTGGCCCTGCCGCACAGGGCCTGGTGGATCTGGGTACCCGTGGTGGCACGGACCGTCGTGCCTCCGGTACCTCCGGTGGTGCCGCCGTTCTGGGCGGCGTACCCGTTGGCGCTGGCCGCCGCGGCCGGGGGTGCCAGTTGGACCAGTGCCATGGCCAGGGACGCGACCGCCGCGGCGGCGGTCCCCGGGAGTAAGCGGGCGCGAGGTGTCCTCATGCTCAGCTCGCCTTCGTCAGGAGTGCGGAAAGGGCTTTCAGGCACAAGTCGCCGGAGAGCCCGAAAAGGTTGCCGTGGTACCGGCTCCTGGTTGTCGATCCGGTCACGATGCCGGCCGGCGGGCAGGTCGGACCCCGGTCGGGGCGGGCACCGGGATGCGTCGGTGCCCGCCCCGAGCTGTGGGGTGAGGCTGGACGGCGGGTGGGTGGCGGGTGGGTGGCGGGTCGGCGGGTGGGCGGTCGCGTGCTCCCGGGTCAGCAGCCGCGGCGGCGGTCCAGCCAGGAGCCGAGCCAGCCGGGTAGCCGGGAGGGAGCGCAACTGGTGGTCGTGGTGGGTCGGGTGGGCCAGGCGGTGGGCCAGTTGGTGGGTCGGGTGATGGGCCAGGCGGTGGGCCAGCTGGTGGGCCAGGTCGGTCCGCCGGTGGGGCTGGTGGTGGGGGTCGTGCCGGTGGTGGTGGTCCCGGTCACCGGGGCTCCCTTGACCAGCCCGGCGGCGAAGCG
>JAAYAH010000204.1 GCA_012719445.1 Actinomycetales bacterium
TCGGCGAGCAGGTCGGGGAGCTGGCGGTCGAGCTGCGGACGGCACGGGAGGACCGCGAGCGCTGGCGGGAGCTCGCCGGGAAGCTCACCCCCGTCGCCGAGCTCACCTCCGAGATCACCTCGCTGACCGGCGACGGGGTGGCGAAGCTCTCGGACACGCTGGCGACGGCGGAGCGCCGGGGGTACTTCGGCGCGGCGAGGGCCGCGGCGACGACGACGGACCGGGCCGTGCGGGCGCTCGTCACCGAGGGCCTGCCGGACTCGCCCCCCTCGCTGCCCGCGCTGCTCCGGCAGCTCCGTGACCCCCGGGTCCGGCTCGCCCTCGCCCGGCTGCTCACCGTGCTGCGGGTCCTCGGCGACCCGGGCCCCGGTCCGACGACGTCCGCCGGCCCGTCCGGCTCCCCGGTCTCCCACCCGGCACCCCACTCCCCGGTCTCCCATCCGGCACCCAAGGAGGCGACGTGACCACCACGACCACCACCATCGACGGCAGGGACGTCCACGTCGACGCGGAGGGCTTCCTCACCGAGTACGACGAGTGGGACGAGGCCCTCGCCGTCAGCCTCGCGGCCCAGATCGGGGTCGAGCTCACCGAGGCCCACTGGCCGGTGCTGCGGTTCCTCCGTGAGGACTACGCCGTCAGGGGGGAGACGCCCACCACCCGCCGGGTGCAGGCCGTCGGCGGTATCCCGGTCAAGGAGCAGTTCACGCTGTTCCCGAAGAAGCCGGGCAAGAAGATGTCCTACATCGCCGGGCTGCCCAAGCCCCACGGCTGCGTCTGACCGGCGGATCGGAGCGACCGACATGACCTCCCCGACCACCTCGCCCACGCCGTCCCCGTCGTCGCCGGATCCCGCACCGGCGCCGATCGTGCCCCGGTTCGACGACGACGAGACCGACCGGAAGCTCGCCATCATCTGCTCCAAGGGCAACCTCGACATGGCCTACCCCGGCCTGATCATCGGCAACGCCGCTCTCGGGGAGGGCATCGAGACGCACCTGTTCTTCACCTTCTGGGGCTTCGACATGATCGTCAAGTCCCGGATGGGGGACCTGCGGTTCAGCCCGGCGGGCAACGCCGCGATGCACCTCCCGGTGCGGGACATGCACCTGCCCCAGACCGTCGCCCCCGCGATGACCGGCCTGGCGACCCGGATGCTGAAGAAGCAGATCGCCGAGCTCGGCGTCCCCGAGGTCCCGGACTTCCTCGACCAGATCACCGCCTCCGGCGGTCACCTCTGGGCGTGCAAGATGTCGGCCGACATGATGAGGCTCACCGAGGCCGACCTCCGGGAGGACGTCGAGGGCATCATCACCGCCACCGAGTTCATCGAGCTGACGGGCGGCGCCCAACTGCTGTTCATCTGAGGCAGTTCGGCTGGGGCTGCACGCGCTCCTCGACGGCTCGCCGTCGGTCCGGTCCGTCCTCGGGTCGTGGGTGAGGGACCCGGAGTGGGGCCGGACGTGGGACTCACTCGTCCGGCGGCGCCGGGCCCCTGGTCATCCGGAGCACGTCCAGCGCCTCGTCGAGACGGGCCTCGGTGAGCCTGCCCGCCGCGAGGTGCCCCCTGGCGACGACCGTCTCCCGGATGCTCCGGCCCTCGGCGAGGGCCTGCTTGGCGACGGCGGCGGCCTCGTCGTAGCCGAGGTCGGCGTTCAGCGCCGTGACGATCGACGGCGAGCTCTCCGCGTTCCGGCGGCAGACCTCGACGTCGGCGGTGATCCCGGCGACGCAGCGATCGGCCAGCAGGCGCGTGACCGCGGCCAGGAGCCGGACGGACTCCAGCAGGTTGCGCGCCATCACCGGCATCATGACGTTGAGCTCGAGGTCGCCCTGGGTCCCGGCGAAGGCGACCGCGGCGTCGTTGCCGATCACCTGGGCGCAGACCTGGCGCACCGCCTCCGGCACCACCGGGTTGACCTTCCCCGGCATGATCGACGATCCCGGCTGCAGGTCCGGCAGGCGGAGTTCGCGCAGCCCCGTCACCGGGCCGGAGCCCAGCCAACGCAGGTCGTTCGCGATCTTGTAGAGGCTCACCGCGACCACCCGGAGCTGGCCGGAGGCCTCCACCACGGCGTCCCGGGATCCCTGCGCCTCGAACGGGTTCCGGGCCGGGGCCAGCGGCAGGCCGGTGGCCTCCCGGAGCAGCGCGACGACGCGGGCGGCGAAGTGCGGGGGCGCGTTCAGCCCGGTCCCGACCGCCGTCCCGCCCAGCGGTAGCTCACCGAGCCGGCCGAGGGCCGAGCCCAGCCGTTCGACACCGAGCCGGACCTGGGCGGCGTAGCCGGCGAACTCCTGGCCGAGGGTGACCGGCGTCGCGTCCATGAGGTGGGTCCTGCCCGCCTTGACCACGTCGGCGAACGCGGCCGCCCGCTCCTCCAGCGCGGCGGCCAGCCGGTCGAGGGCAGGGACCAGGTCGGCGGTGATCCCGGCCGCCGCCGCCACCTGGAGCGCCGACGGGAAGACGTCGTTGGTGGACTGGGAGGCGTTGACGTGGTCGTTGGGGTGCACCGGAATCCCGCCGAGCCGGGCGCGGGCGAGCGCGGCGATCACCTCGTTGGCGTTCATGTTCGACGACGTGCCCGACCCGGTCTGGAACACGTCCACCGGGAAGTGGGCGTCGTGCCGCCCCTCGGCCACTTCCTCGGCCGCGGCCGCGATCGCCTCGGCCAGGCGGCCGTCGAGCACTCCCGCCTCGGCGTTGGCCCGTGCCGCGGCGGCCTTGATCCGGCCGAGGGCCTCGATGTGCCGGCGCTCCAGCCGGACGCCGGAGATCGGGAAGTTGTCCACGGCCCGCTGGGTCTGCGCCCCCCACAGTGCCCGGGCCGGGACCTCCACCTCCCCCATGGTGTCCCTGGCGACCACGGTGTCCACGGCGACGTGAACACCCTCGCCACGCCGGTCGTCGTCACCGGGCCGATCGTCGTCCATGCGTCCGATCCTCTCCCGGCACCCGCCGGTCGGCGCGCTCGCACCGATCCCCGACCCGGGGTCGGCCCCGGGCTCAGTCGTCGTCGCGGACCACGACCTCGCCGAGGTGGTTGCCGACCACGACCCCGGACACGGCCTTCATCCAGACGTGGTAGCGGGCGTCGGCCTCCCCGGGAACCTCGTCCGCGGCCACCGGGACGTCGACGTCGACGCTGCCGGAGGCGGGCAGGGTGAGCATGGTCCCGGGGCGGGACTGCCCGGTGGTGAGGTCGTAGACACCGACCCACACCTGCTCCCCGCCCGTCCGCCCGGCCCCGGACACGGTCACCGGGAGGGTCACCGTCTGGGGCTGCGAGCCCTCGGTGACCTCGAGCCGGCCGGCGTCCAGCCGCGGCAGCCGGACCGTGTCCGCCTGCGCGAGCCCCGGCTGCCACTCCCAGGCGTCGAGGAGCCACACCCGCCCGGTGGCGGAGACGGGCTCCAGTGCCAGGCCGGTCACCCTGGCCAGGTCGATCCCGGAGGCGGCGACGGTGTCGCCGGCAAGGGACAGCCTGACCTCCCGTGCCAGCAACGACCCGGGAGACCGGTCGTCGGTCGTCCCCGGCAGCGTCACCTCGCCGAGGTCGGCCTCCGTCCCGGCCGCGTCGGTGATCCGGATCCGGAACCGGGCGGTGCCGTCGAGTCCGGCCCGGGAGGACATCCGCAGCGCCAGCACCGAGTCCCCGGACACCGACACCGGTTCCGGCAGGGTCAGCGACGCGGTCCCCGCCGGCTCGCTCCAGGACACCCGCACCGCGGTCCGGGCCGGGTCACCCGGCAGGAAGGAGAACGGGAGGAAGTGCGGCCCCGGCGGTCCGTCGCCGGGGTGGCAGGCGCTCGTCGGGTCGGTGGTGTCGAAGGTGCTGCACAGCAGCGCTGTGACCCCACCGTCGCCGGCGACCTGCAGCGTGGTCGCCGGGACCACGACGGGAACGCGGTGCTGGCCGAGGGCGTGGGTGCTCACCCCTGCGTCGCCGGCCGACGCCGCCCGCACCGGCGTGCCGTCCAGCAGCGGCAGCACCGCGGCGTCCCCCTGGACGAACACGGCGACGGCCGCGGCGACGTAGGCGGCTCCCACCTGACGCTGGACCTCCGGCGACAGCCGGTTCCCCGCGGTGCCGCAGATCGCGTCCGTCGGGTTCTGCCAGTCGTCCCACGCCGGGGCGACCGACGCGCCGGGCGTCCACTGGCTGTTGAAGTAGTTGTGGTTGGCTCCCAGCACCAGGACCGAGCTGCGCAGGACCTGGTCCCGGTGGTCGGTGGTGCTGTCCCGCGCCGAATCCACGTACTCCTGCCCCTGCAGGTCGTACAGGTCGCCGTCACAGGCGGGGAGGACGACGACGGCGGGCACGCCGGGGGCGGGGTTCCGCCCGTAGGCGCTCGGGGCGAGGTGGACGAGGCCGCGCACGGTCCACGGAACCTCGGCTCCGGTCGTGCTGTCCAGGGCCACCCGGTTCACGCCCTCCCCGCCGCGGCTGTGCCCGACCAGCAGCAGCTGCTGGAGATCGGCCCGGGAGGTCTGGCTGACGGCCGCGGGAGCCGCGGCGTGCGCCGTGTCGGAGGCCGACCAGGAGGCCCACAGCCGCAGGTGGTGCTGCACCAGGCGGGAGCGCGCGTCGGTGCCGCCGTCGAGGACGTCGAGGTCCTGCCCGGTGATGCCGTTGGCGGAGATCGAGACGGTGACGTACCCCTGGGAGGCGAGCAGGCGCTGGGTGTCGACGTAGCCCCGGTGGCTCGGCACCGGCTCGGTCCCGTCGGGGCACGGCCAGACGTCGAGGTCCTCGCCGGTGGTCCCGGAGAAGCAGGTGGTGTGCCGCCCGTGCAGGAACACCACGAGCGGGCGTTCCCCCGGAGCTGTGCCCGGACCCACCGTCAGCGCCCTGACCTCGACCGGCTCCGCGAGGCCGGGGAGCGTCACGTCGTCGGCGGTGTACTCGCCGGACACCACCCGGTAGGGACCTGGGGTCCCGGGGTCCGCGGCGAGGGTCGGCAGGCCGCGCAGCGCGTCCAGCAGCTCGTCGGCGGCCAGCGTCCTGGCCTCGTCGGTCGGGGAGGGCACCTGCTGCCGGTCCAGTCGCCTCCCTGCGGCCACGACCTGGAGCCCGTCGGCGACGGCCCGGGTCGCCGGGACGCCCTCGGGGAGCTGGACGCTCACCTCCATGCCGCCCTCGCCGACCCGGGTCACGCCCAGCGGCGTCCCTCCGGAGAGGATCTCCACCCGGGCGTCACCGCGGCCGACCGGGGCGCTCGCCGTCCAGGTGAGCACCTCGTGCCCGTCCTCGGTGTCGAGCCGCCACCGGTCGGGGAGGTCGAGCCCGGCGGCGAGGGCGACGGGGAGCGGTCCCGCCACGGTGCCGACACCCGTTGCAGCGGCGAGGGCGAGCAGCAGGACGGAGGCGGCGCCGGGGCGTGACCGCCTGCGGGGATGCCGTCTCCCCGCCGTTCTCCTGCTCGCCTTCGTGCTGCTGCTCGGCTCGTCCACGGGAACACCGGCCTCGTTCAGCGCTCTGCCCTCCGGTCACCGGCCGCACGGGCCTGACTGCCATGCCCTTCCTGGTGGCGCGCTCGCCGTCCGCGACGCGCCGGGATGGCGAAGGCTAGGCAGCTCGGGGCACGAGTGGTCCAGGGCGGCCCCGCCCGGACCGACGGCCGGTCGGTGGGCGTCGTCGAGCGGTCGGTGGGTGGTGAAGGTCGATGACAGCGTTGTCATCACCACTCACACTCCGTGAACAGCGGGACGGTACGTGACCGATCATGAGGGAACCCCGCCGAGCCGGGGCGCACTCGCCGGCCGCGCGTCGGCTCCGCAGCGGTGCGCCACGCGATCGCTACCCTCGGCGACGTGACCACGAACGAGCTCCCCACCCCTCCCGCGGGAGTCACGATGCCCCCTGCGGCTCCTCCCACCGGCATCCCCGTGCCGGCTCCTCCCACCGGCATCCCCGTGCCGGCTCCTCCAGCCGGCATCCCCGCGGCGGAGGTCGAGATCGACGAGCCGGGGGTGCGCGAGCTGCTCCGCGCACAGCACCCCGACCTGGCGGCCCTGCCGCTGACGCACGTCGCCACCGGGTGGGACAACACCACCTACCGCCTCGGTGACGAGTTCGCGGTCCGGCTGCCCCGGATCTCCGCGGCCGTCGATCTGCTCCGCAAGGAGCAGCAGTGGCTCCCGGTGCTGGCGCCCCGGCTCCCGGTCCCGGTGCCGGTTCCGGTGCGCCGCGGCGAGCCGGGGCCCGGCTTCCCGTGGCCGTGGAGCGTCGTGCGCTGGGTTCCGGGCCGGTCGGCCGAGCACGAGTCCCTGTCCCCCGGTGAGGCGGCGCTGTTCGGGCGGCTGCTCGCCGCCGTCCACCGGCCGGCGCCCCCGGACGCGCCGCGCAACGACTACCGGGGGGTGCCGCTGGAGACCCGGGACGAGATGGTCCTCTCCCGGATCGACCGGCTGGCCGGGACGGCGACCGCGGCGGACGTGCCCCTGGCCGCCGTCCGCGACCGGTGGCGGCGCGTCTCCTCGGTGCCGAGGGACGTCGAGGAGACGTGGATCCACGGGGACCTGCACCCCAAGAACCTGGTCGTGGACGGCGGTCGGCTGGCGGCGGTGCTGGACTGGGGCGACATGACCGTCGGGGACCCGGCCACCGACCTCGCCGCCGCCTGGATGCTCTTCCCCACCGCCGCGCACGCCCGGGTGTGGGACGGCTACGGCTCGGTGTCGGCCGCGACCCTGCTCCGGGCCGAGGGCTGGGCGCTGCTCTTCGGTGTCGTCCTGCTGGACACCGGGCTGAGCAACGACCCGCCCTTCGCCCGGATCGGTCGGCTGACCCTCGACCGCCTGGTCGGCGACGGGACCGACTGACCGATGTCGCGGTGCCGGATCAGCGGACCACCCTTGCCCCTCCGCCGGCGACGAGCTTCTCCACCTCGGCGAGGCCGGCCATGGAGGTGTCCCCCGGGGTGGTCATGGCCAGGGCGCCGTGGGCTGCCCCGTACTCCACGGCGGTGCGCAGGTCGTCGCGCTCCATGAGGCCGAAGATCAGCCCCGAGGCGAAGCTGTCCCCGCCGCCGACCCGGTCCATGATCTCCAGGTCGGGGCGGTGGGTGGCCTCGGCGAAGTCGCCCCCCGCCCAGGCCAGGGCACCCCAGTCGTTCCGGGTCGCGCTGCGGACCGTGCGAAGGGTGGTCGCGATGACGGCGAAGTGCGGGTAGGCGGCGGTCACCTGCTGGATCATCCGGCGGAAGTTGGCGGTCTCCAGCCGGGACAGGTCGGCCGCGGTGTCCGGGACCTCGAAGCCGAGGCAGGCGGTGAAGTCCTCCTCGTTGCCGAGCATGACGTCGACCAGCGGGGCGAGCCGCCGGTTGACCTCCATGGCCCGTTCCCGGCCGCCGACGGCCTGCCACAGGCTGGGCCGGTAGTTGAGGTCGTAGGAGACCACAGTGCCGTGCCGCCTCGCCGAGGTCATGGCGGCCTCCACGACCTCGGGGGTCGTCTCCGACAGCCCCGCGTAGATCCCGCCGGTGTGGAACCAGCGCACGCCCAGCCTGCCGAAGAGGTCGTCCCAGTCGACGTCGTCGGCGCGGAGCCGGCTGGCGGCGGAGTTGCCCCGGTCCGAGACGCCCACCGCGCCGCGCACCCCGAACCCCCGCTCGGTGAAGTTGAGCCCGTTGCGGACCCCGCGCCCGATGCCGTCGTAGGGCACCCAGCGCACCAACGAGGTGTCGACGCCGCCGGTGAGCACCAGGTCCTCCAGCAGCCGGCCGACCTCGTTGTCGGCGAAGGCGGTGACGATCCCGGTGCGCAGGCCGAAGCAGCGCCGCAGACCGCGGGCGACGTTGTACTCGCCGCCGCCCTCCCACACCCGGAGGGAGCGGGTGGTGCGGATCCGCCCCTCGCCGGGATCGAGGCGCAGCATCACCTCGCCGAGCGACACCAGGTCGTACCGGCACTCCTCACGTGGACGCGTCGCGACGACGGACATGTCTCCTCAGCACTCCTCAGCTCGACCGCACGACCGCGACGGCCTCTGCCGTCAGCCGGGTGATCTCGTCCCATCGGCCGGCCCGGACGAGGTCGGCCGCCACCATCCAGGTACCCCCGACGGCGAGCACGCTGGGCAGCGCGAGGTAGGAGCCCAGGTTCGCCGCCGTCACCCCGCCGGTGGGGACGAACCGCACCGAGCGGAACGGCGCGGCGAGGGCACGGACCATGGCCGCCCCGCCGAGCTGCTCGGCGGGGAAGAACTTCACGGTCTCCAACCCGGCGTCCAGGGCCATCTGGACCTCCGACGCCGTGGCGACCCCGGGAAACACCGGGATGTCGAGCTCCCGGCACCGGCCCACGACCGCCGGCGCGAACCCGGGGCTGACCACGAACCGGGCCCCGGCGTCGACCGCCCGGTCCACCTGGGGGGCCGTGAGCACCGTCCCGGCGCCGACGAGCAGCCCCTCCTCCCCGGCCATGGCCCGGATGGCGTCCTCGGCCGCGTCGGTCCGGAAGGTCACCTCGATGCAGGACAGGCCGCCACCGAGGACTGCGGCCGCGAGCCGCCGCGCCACCGAGGCGTCGTGCAGCACGACGACCGGGAGCAGCCGTTGCTCCGCCAGCACCGAGTCGACCGGCATGGGAACCTCCGAACCTCACCGTGACCGGTGACGGTGTTCATGATGCAAACGTTTGCCGTACAGGTAACCCTGCCGACGGGGTCACGTCAAGGGCCTGCCGGGAGCCGGTGCCGTCGACTCCCTGACCACCAGCTCGGTGCCGAGGGTCAGCCGGGCGGTGACCCCGTCGCCGCCCCGCTCCAGCAACAGGTCGACGGCCGCCCGGCCCGCTGCGGCCTTGGGGGTCGCGACCGTCGTCAGCCCCGGACTGATCATCCGGCTCGGCGCGATGTCGTCGATGCCGACGACGCTGATCCGGCCGGGGACGTCGGCCCCGGCCTCGACCAGGCCCTCGATCACGCCGATCGCCACCAGGTCGTTGTAGGCGAGGACGGCGGTCGCCCCGGTCCGCAGCACCCCGGCCGCGGCAGCGGCTCCCGCCTCCTGGGTCGGCGGGTTGGGCCCGAGCACGGTGAGGTCGACGCCGGCTGACCGTGCGGCCGCGGTGGCGGCCCTGCGGATCTCCCCGCTGGCCCAGGAGCCCCTCGGGCCGGTGACCAGCACGACCGCACGGTGGCCGAGGGCGGTCAGGTGCTCGAACGCGGCGCGGACCCCTGCGGCGAGGTCCATCAGCACCACCGGCGGCCCCGCGACCACCCGGTTGACCACGACCAGCGGGACCTCCTCGCGCAGCCGGCCGATCGCCTCGTTGGTCATCCGCGGGCTGCACAGCAGGATGCCGTCCACCTGCCGGGCCAGGGCCAGCACCAGTTCCTCCTCCACCACCGGGTCCTCGTCGGTGTCCGCGACGACCACGTGGTAGCCGCGCTCCCTGGCGCAGCCGGCAGCGGCCTTGATCAGCGGGGGGAAGAAGGGGTTCGCGAGGTCGGCGACCAGGAGCCCGAGGTTGTGGGTCCTGCCGGTGATCAGCGCTCTGGCCGCGGGGTTGGGGCGGTAGCCGAGTCGCTCCGCGACCTCGAGCACGCGGTCCCTGGTCTCCCGGCTCACCAGGTGGGGTGCGGAGAACGCCCGGGACACCGTGGAGATGTGCACCCCTGCGGCCGCGGCCACGTCCCTGATGGTCGACGACATCGTTCGGTACCTCCTCGGCGTCCCGGTCGTCGCGCCACCCCGGGTCCCCCGGGGTGGATCACGGCAAACGGCTGCACGGATGGTACGGCTCCGACCGCCGGGACCGTTGAGGAACGCGCGGCGAGTCGCTACTCTCTCTGCAAAGCTTTGCATAGGAGAACGCCTGTGACCGCACTCCCCCACCGGCCGGACCTGCTGTTCCCCGCCGAGCCCGGCCAGCGGGCCGTCGCGAGAGAGCTGTTCGCCCTGGTGCGCGACCTCCCCCTGATCAGCCCGCACGGGCACGTCGACGCCGGCCTGCTCGCCGACGACGCGCCCTTCGACGACCCGGCCCGGCTGATCGTGGTCCCGGACCACTACCTCACCCGGATGCTGCACAGCCAGGGCGTTCCGCCGTCCGCGCTCGGCGTGCCGAGACTCACCGGGGAGCCGGTCGAGACCGACGGCAGGACCGTCTGGCGGACCTTCGCCCGGCACTGGCACCTCTTCCGCGGCACCCCGTCCCGGCTGTGGCTGGAGCTCGTCCTCGGCGAGGTGTTCGACGTGCGCCTCCGGCTCACCCCGGAGACCGCCGACGAGATCTACGACGCGCTCCTCGACCGGCTGGCCCGGCCCGAGTTCCGGCCGAGGGCGCTGTTCGAGCGGTTCCGCCTCGAGGTGCTGGCGACCACCGAGTCCCCGCTGGACCCGCTGCACGCGCACGCCCGGCTGGCCGCCGAGGGCTGGGGCGGGCCGGGCGGCAGGGTGATCACCACCTTCCGGCCGGACGACGTCGTGGACCTGGAGTGGGACGGCTGGGCCGACCGGGTCGCCGCGCTCGGCGAGCTCACCGGCGAGGACACCGGCGGCTACCCCGGCTACCTCGCCGCGCTGGAACGGCGCCGGGAGGCCTTCCGTCGCGCCGGGGCCACCGCGACCGACCACGGGCACCCCACCGCGAGGACCCTCCGGCTCGACCCCGCCGAGGCCGCCGAGCTCTACCGGCGCGGGCTGCGCGGGGAGGCGACCCCCGCCGACGCCGAGGCCTTCCGGGCGCACATGCTCCTGGAGTTCGCCCGGATGTCGGTGGAGGACGGGCTGGTGATGCAGCTCCACCCGGGGTCGGTGCGCAACCACAACCGCTGGCTGCACACCACCCACGGCCGGGACACCGGCGGGGACATCCCGTCCGCCACCGACTACGTGCACCACCTGGCCCCGCTGCTGGACGCCTTCGGCAACGACCCCCGGCTGCGGCTGGTGCTGTTCACCCTGGACGAGACCACGTTCACCCGGGAGCTGGCGCCGCTGGCCGGGGGCTACCCCGCCGTCTTCCTCGGTGCGCCGTGGTGGTTCCTCGACAGTCCCGAGGGCCTGCGCCGGTTCCGGGAGACCGTCACCGAGACGGCCGGGTTCGCCAACACCGCCGGGTTCATCGACGACACCAGGGCGTTCTGCTCGATCCCGGTCCGGCACGAGGTCGCCCGCCGGGTGGACGCCGCCTTCCTCGCCCGGCTCGTCGTCGAGGACCGGCTGCCCATGGACGAGGCCGCCGAGACCATCGCCGACCTGTCCTACCACCTGCCCCGACGGGTGTTCCGTCTCGACGGTGCCCGGAGTGACGACCTGCCGAGAGCCGAGGGATGAGCAGATGACCACGACCATCACCGGCGCCGACGTCCACGACGTGCGGTTCCCGACCGCCGCTGCCGGGGACGGCTCCGACGCGATCAACCGGGGTGACTACTCGGCGGCCTACGTCGAGCTGCGCACCTCGACCGGGGCCGTCGGCGCCGGCTTCACCTTCACCAACGGGCGCGGCAACGAGATCGTCTGCGCGGCGATCCGGGCGCTGCTGCCGCAGGTCGTCGGCCGCACCGTCGAGGAGATCGCCGCGAACCAGGTCGGGTTCTGGCGCTCCCTGTCCGCCGACGTCCAGCTGCGCTGGCTCGGTCCGGAGAAGGGGGTCATCCACATGGCCACCGGCGCGGTGGTCAATGCGGTCTGGGACCTGCGGGCGCGGCTGGCGGGCCTGCCGATGTGGCAGTACCTCGCCGAGCAGGACACCGCGGACCTCGTGGCCGCGATCGACTTCCGGCACATCGCCGACGCGCTGACCCCCGAGGAGGCGACGGAGCTGTTGGAGCGCGGCAGGACCGGCTACGCCGAGCGGCTGGTCGCGCTGCGCCGCGACGGCTACCCCGCCTACACCACCTCGGTCGGCTGGCTCGGCTATCCCGACGCCAAGGTCCGGTCGCTGACCCGGCAGGCCGTCGACGCGGGGTGGCGTGCGGTGAAGATGAAGGTCGGCGGGCCGATCGCGGACGACGTGCGCCGGGCGGCGCTGATCCGCGAGGAGGCGGGCCCCGACGTCCTGCTGATGATGGACGCCAACCAGGTCTGGAACGTCGACGAGGCGATCGCGAACATGGCGCAGCTCGTCGCCTTCGACCCCTACTGGATCGAGGAGCCCACCCACGCCGACGACGTGCTCGGCCACGCCCGGATCGCCGCGGCCGTCGCGCCGGTCCGGGTCGCCACCGGGGAGGTGGCCGCGAACCGGGTCATCTTCAAACAGCTGCTCCAGGCCGGGGCGATCGGGATCTGCCAGGTCGACGCCTGCCGGACGGGCGGCGTCAACGAGGTGCTCGCGGTGCTGCTCATGGCGGCCAAGTACGGGGTCCCGGTCTGCCCGCACGCCGGGGGGGTCGGCCTGTGCGAGTACGTCCAGCACCTGGCGGTCTTCGACGCCCTCCGGATCTCCGGGTCGACCGACGGCCGCATGATCGAGTACGTCGACCACCTGCACGAGCACTTCGTCGACCCGGTCACCGTCGTCGACGGCCGGTACCGGCTCCCGACGGCCCCGGGGTACAGCGTGACCCTGAGGCCGTCCTCGATCGCGGAGTTCTCCTTCCCCGACGGGCCGGCCTGGCGATGACCCCCGTCTCCGACGCCGCCGGGACCGTCGTCGCGACCGGGGCCCGGCTCCGCCTCGACACGCTCGGCCGGATCCCGGCGGCGTCGGCACCGCTGACCCGCCCGGACGAGCTCCGTCCCGGGGTGCTCCACCTCGGCCTCGGTGCCTTCCACCGGGCCCACCAGGCCGTCTACACCGAGGCCGCCATGGCCGCGGCGGGGGGCGACTGGGGCATCGTCGCGGTGGCGCCGCGCTCCCGCGACGTCCTCACCCGACTCACCGCCCAGGACGGCCTCTTCAGCGTGCTCACCCTGTCCGCGGGACCGCCGACGGCCCGGGTCGTCGGCGCGATCACCGAGCTCCGGCACGCGGCCTCCGCTCCGATGGCGATCGTGGACCGGCTCGCCGACCCGGAGATCCGGGTGGTCACCCTGACCGTGACCGAGAAGGCCTACCGGCTCACCCCCGCCACCGGGCGGTTGCAGGCCGACGACGCGGTGACGGCGGACCTGACCACCGAACGGCCGCCGACGACCCTGCCGGGGCTGCTGGCCCGCGGCCTGCTGGCCAGGTACCGCGCCGACGCCGGGCCGCTGGCCGTGGTCAGCTGTGACAACCTGCCGGCCAACGGGCGGCTGCTCGGTGCGGCGATCCGGCAGGCCGTCGAGCTCGCCGGTCCCCCGGCCGCCCTGACCTGGCTGGCCGAGAACGTCACCTTCCCCGCCACCATGGTCGACCGGATCGTGCCCGCGGCGACCGCGGAGACCGTCGCCACCACCCGGGCGGTGCTCGGGGTCACCGACCTCGCGACCGTGTCGGCCGAGCCGTTCAGCCAGTGGGTGATCGAGGACGCCTTCCCCGCGGGCAGACCGGCGTGGGACCAGGTGGGCGCCGTGCTGACCGACGACGTCGCGCCGTGGGAGCGGCTCAAGCTCCGGGTGCTCAACGGCGTCCACTCCACCCTCGCCTACCTGGGCGCTCTCGACGGTGCGGAGACCGTCGCCGACGCGCTCACCCGCCCGGGGATGCGCGCCGTCCTCACCCGCCTGGTCGCCGAGGACGTCGCCCCGACGCTCTCCCCGCCGCCGGGGGTGAGCGTCGACGACTACGCCGCCACCGTGCTCGAACGGTTCGGCAACCCGGCGATCGGGCACAGGACCCTGCAGATCGCCATGGACGGCAGCCAGAAGCTGCCGCAGCGCCTCCTCGGCACCCTCGCCGACCTGCGGGCCGTCGGCGCGGAGCCGCGGTGGGCCGCGCTCTCCCTCGCGGCCTGGATGCGGTTCGTCCGCGGTCGCGCCGACGACGGGCGGGAGCTGCCGTTGTCCGACCCGAAGGCGGAGCTGCTCCGGGCCGCTCTCGCCGCGGCGCCGGACACCCCGGACGGCGTGGCCTCGGCCCTGCTGGGCTGCGCTGAGGTCGTGCCGCCTGCCCTCGCCGACGACCCGGTGGTGCGCGGACTGGTCACCGAGTGGCTGACCGTGCTGGACCGGCACGGCGTCACCGGCGCCCTCGACGCCGCGGGCTGAGGGACGCCGGACGGCGACCTGCGGGTCAGGCGTCCCGGGGTCCCACGAGCCGGTGTTCGTGGGCGAAGACGACGATCTGCACCCGGTCGCGCAGGCCGAGCTTGCGCAGGACGGCGCCGACGTGCGTCTTCACCGTGGACTCCCCGAGGAAGCCCCGCGCGGCGATCTCCTGGTTCGACAGCCCTCGCGCGACCTCGGCGAAGATCTCGCGCTCCCGGTCGGTCAGGGTCAGGTACGCCTCCGGGACCGGGCCCCGGACCGGGAACCGGGTCGTCAGCAGGGCACCGAGATCGGCCGGGGAGAGCACGGCGTTGCCGCTGTGCACGGTGCGGATCGCCTCCAGCAGTTGGGCCGGGGTGACGTCCTTGAGCAGGAACCCGCTGGCCCCGTGCCGGATCGCGGTGGCGGCACGGTCGTCGAGGTTGAACGTCGTCAGCACCACCACCCGCAGCGGCCGTTCCCTGCGGGCCACCCGCTCCGGGGCGAAGAGCTGCCGGGTGGCCTCCACCCCGTCCATCTCCGGCATCCGGATGTCCATGAGCACGATGTCGGGGTCGGTTCCGTCGACCGTCGCCACCGCCTCGACCCCGTCCCGCGCCATGCCGACGACACCCATGTCGGGTTGCGCGTCGATGATGACCCGGACGCCCTCCCGGAACAGCTCCTGGTCGTCGACGAGGACGACCCGGATGGTCCCCGCCCACTCCTCCGCTCCGGTCACCTCGTCCGCTCCTCGTCCCCTGCCGGCTGGTCCTCTGCCGGCCGGTCCTCTGCCGGTCCGTCGTGCCCAGGGGGCGGCGTGCCGCCCAGGTCACGGGTGGGGATCCAGGCCGTCACGACGAAGGTGCCGGCGTCGTCGTCCTCCCCACCGTCCCACAGCACCACGAGCCGGCCGCCGACGGCCTCGACCCGCCTGCGCATCCCGCCGAGGCCCTGCCCTGTCGTCGCCGGTCCGACCCCGCCGGGCGTCGGCGCGGGACCGTTCCGGCGCGCGGCATTACGGACCTCGAGCCGCAGGTCGTCCCCCCAGTGCCGGACGACGACGACCGGCCGGTCACGCATCCCGTGCCGCAGCGCGTTGGTGAGCATCTCCTGCAGCACCCGGTGCGCCACCTGACCGAGCTCCGGCGGCAGCGGCCTCGGCTCGCCGGTCTCCCGGGACTCCACCGTCACCCCGGAGTCCCGAACCCCCCGGACGAGGCGGTCGAGGTCGGCGTGGTCGGGGATCGGCACCTCGGCCGTCGAACCGAGCACCCGCCGCACGTCCTGCAGCGCCGCGCGCGACGAGGCGGCGATCGTGTCCATCACCCGGCGCAGCTCCCCCGGGTCGTCGGGAAGGTACTGCGCCGACTGCGCCTGGGCCAGGATCACCGTCAACGAGTGGCCCACGACGTCGTGGACGTCCCGGGTGAGCCGGGCCTGTTCCTCCTGCAGCCGGGCGATCTGGCGGGCCTGCGCCGTCTGCCGGACCGCCTCCGCCGCGTCCTGCTCCGCGGTGAGCTGCCGGCGCCGGGAGTCCCGGGCCCCGGCGGCGAGGCGCAGGGACAGCCCGGCCAGCCACGGCAGGAGCAGCATGCCCGCTGACATGATCGCCAGGACGATGACGAGGTTCGCCGAGCGGAACAGCCGCTGGTCGACCGTGACGGTCTCGAGCACCCGGGAGAGATCGTCCGAGAGGACCGCCACAACGAGGTGGTCGACCCCGTTCCGCACCGCGACCAGGCCGATCAGTGCGGCTCCGGCCGGGATCGACACCCCTGCGGCCCCCACCGTCAGCCGGCGTCCCCACAGCGCACAGCCGAAGAGCACCCAGGTCACGATCACCTGGGTGGAGAACACCGGTACCCAGGTGAGGAACTGCACCAGCAGGGCGATCCACGCCGCCACCAGGGCCACCGCGGGCCGACTCCTGGTCAGCCCCGCGGACACGCCCAGCGGGATCACCACGAGCGCGACCGACCGCCCGGGGAAGGACTCCCCGGTGCTGAACTCGACATCGAGGCCCGCGGTCAGCTCCTGGTGGCCGAGGAGCATCACCGCGAGGGCGAGGACGGCGTCACCGACGACTCGGGGGACGGTCCGCCGCTCCGGGTCGGGCCCCTGGTTCCGCACCTGCGGAGGCAGCGGCGCCGGGCCGCTCGTACCCGTCACAGCACGACCCGCCCGGTCCCGACCGCACCGGGACGGCGGGGTCCTCGCCACGCGGCGTCGCGCACGAGGGTGTCCAGCAGCTCCGGGTAGGACAGCCCGGCAGCCGCCATCATCAGCGGAGCCTGCGAGTGCGCGGTCAGACCGGGCATGGTGTTCACCTCGTTGAGCACCGGCCCGTCGTCGGTGAGGAAGAAGTCGACCCGCGCCAGCCCGTCACAGCCCAGGGCGTCGAACACCCGGACGGCCGCCGTGCGCAGGGCGACGGCGTCCGCGGCGTCCAGGACGGCCGGGAGCCGGAAGTCCGCGTGCCCGCCGTACTTCATGGCGTGATCGAAGAGACCGTCCGCGACGATCTCCAACGCCGGTGAGACGAGCCGGGTGCCGTCCGGGCGGGCGAGGACGGCGACGTCGACCTCGCGACCGGAGACGACGTGCTCGACGAGCACCCGGTCGTCGAGCACGAACGCCTCGGTGAGGGCCCGGTCCAGGTCCTCGGGGCGGCGCACCAGCGACACCCCGTGGCTGGACCCCGCGGCGACCGGCTTGACGACGACCGGTCGGTCGAACCGGCATCGCCCTGTCCGCCCGGCGGTGACCAGGGTCCCGGGTGCCGTGCGCAGGCCGACGGCCTCGGCGACCAGCTTGGTCGCCCACTTGTCCATGGCCAGCGCTCCGGCCCGCACCCCGGATCCGACGTAGGTCACGCCCGCCAGTTCGCACAGCGCTGCCAGCGAGCCGTCCTCGCCTCCCGGCCCGTGCACGACCGGCAGCACGACCTCGCAGCCGGAGAGCAGGTCGACCGCCTCGGCGAAGGTCAGCCGCTCACCGTCGACACCCGTCCAGCCGCCGTCCGGTCCGATCGTCACCGGGACGGTCTCGTGAATCCCCGCCAGCGCCCGGACCGCTGAGGCGGCCGAGGCGAGGGAGACCTCGTGCTCACAGTTCGCCCCGCCGCCGACCACCGCGACGCGCATGCCGCCCATGGTCACTCTCCCCCCTGACCGTCGTCGACGACCGCTCGGACCACCCGCGGCCCGAGCCCGGTGATGATCTCGTGAGCAATGGTGCCGCACCACCGTGCCCATTCCTGGACCGTCGGCTCCCCGTCGTCCCCGGGGCCGAAGACGACGACCGTGGCTCCCGGCGTCTCCCGACCACCCGCACCGTCGGCGTCCGCGGGGGCGACCGGATCGTGGCTGCCGAGATCGACGACGAACTGGTCCATCGACACCGCGCCCACGACCGGCCTGCGCCGTCCGCCGACGAGCACCGCGGCCCGCCCGGAGGCCTGCCGGGGGATCCCGTCGGCGTACCCGAGGGCGACCAGACCGAGCCGGGTGGCCCGCGGGGCCTGCCAGGTCGAGCCGTACCCCACCGGCGTGCCGGGTGCCACCTCCCGCACCAGCACCAGCGGCGCCGTCAGGGACATGGCCTGCCGCAGCGGAACGGTGCCCGAGGGATCGATGCCGACCAGTCCCGCCCCGATCCGGCACATCGTGTGCTGGGACCGTCGATCCGTGAGGGTCGCCGCCGTCGCCGCGAGGTGCCGGTGCTCCGGGCGCAGCCCGGCGTCGGTGGCCTGGCGCACTCCCCGCTCGAACAGCGCCAGGGCGGCGGTGTCCCGCACGGATCCCGGAGTGTCCGCGCACGGCAGGTGCCCCATGACCCCGACGACCCGGATCCGGCCGAGATCCTGCTCGACCCGGGCCGCCCGGCACAGCCCCGGCCACTCGTCCGGGTCCGCGCCGTCGCGCGCCATTCCGGTGTCCAGGAACAGGTGCACCCTGGCCGGCTCCCCCGGCGAGGCCGCGGACCCCACCGCGCGGAGGTGTTGACGGCTCGGAACCGCCAGATCGACCCCGGCCCCGACGGCGGCAGCGAAGTCGGCGTGGACGGGGTTGAGCCAGCTCAGTACCGGCACCCCGGTCAGGCCGGCCGCCCGCAGGGTCAGGGCCTCCTCGATGCTGGTCACCCCCAGCCAGGTCGCTCCGGCGGCCAGCGCGGCCCACGCCGTCTCGACGGCTCCGCCGCCGTACCCGTCGGCCTTCACCACGGCCATCACCGCGGCATCGGTGTGCGAGAGCACGGTGCGCACGTTCTCGCGGACCGCGGCGAGATCGGTCGTCAGCACGGGGGCGCTGCGGGGGCAGGGCAGGCTCCGCCACGTCCCCTGGCCCGGCAGCGCGGAGCCGGACCGCTCGCGACCGGGGCCGGGCCCTGGGGGCAGCCGGACCGGTGGGTCCCCGCCCTGGCGCGGCGGACCCGACCGGACACCGGAGTCGGCGGGACGGAGGGGAGAACTGATCGACATGGTCGATCAGGCTAGGAGCCGACCCCCCGGTCCGGCCTCCCCCGCAGGTACCGGTGGTCGGAGCGGAGCGGCGAATCCGATCACCCTCAGGGATGACCCCGGTGGCCTCCGGGAGTGACCCCGGGTGGCCTCCGGGAGTGACCCGCACCGCCGAATGCCCTTCCAGGAATGACACCGTTGCCACTTCCTCACCAATTCTTTGCGACCCTGCCCACCAGGGAGGACGGCGAAAAGAAATCGTTACCCCGACCGTTGACACGCTTCGACGCGCGCTCTACTTTTCTCGGCAAGCGCTTACCTTTTCCGACATACCGTCGATTTCCACCACAACGACCACGAGCCGCCCGAACCCGCCCTGCCGCTGACCGGCGACCCGGCCGGACCGAGGGGGCGGCGGCCAGGACCGAAGGGACACCCGTGATATCGCGACGTACGTTCCGTACCGGCGGCGTGCTCGCCGCCGCGACGGGTATCGGCACCGTCCTCGCCCTGTTCAGCCCGATCTCCCCGGCCCATTCCGCGGTGGCGTGCACGGTGAACTACACCGTCTCGCAGTGGTCGGGCGGGTTCGTGGCCGACGTGCGGATCAACAACCTGGGTGAGGCCGTCAACGGCTGGAGGCTGACCTGGTCCTTCACCGCCGGTCAGCAGGTCGTCTCCGGCTGGAACGCCACCGTCTCCCAGAGCGGGTCGGCGGTGACCGCGACCAGCATGGGTTACAACGCCGCGCTGCCCGGCGGCGCCAGCACCGGCTTCGGGTTCCAGGGCACCAGCAACGGCACCACCAACCCCGTTCCCGGCAGCTTCGCCCTCAACGGCACCACCTGCACCGGCGGGGGTGGGGGTGGTGGCGGCA
>JAAYAH010000205.1 GCA_012719445.1 Actinomycetales bacterium
ACGACGAACTCGTCACCGCCGAAGCGGGCGAAGTACGCGTCGGGTTCCAGGGTCTCCCAGAGGAGTCGGGCGGCCCGGCGCAACACCCGGTCGCCCACCCGGTGGCCGTGGACGGTGTTGACGTGTTTGAAGTCGTCCAGATCCAGCATTCCGACGATCACGCCGTCGTGGGCGGCGAGTTCGGGCCACATGAGGTCGAAGTGACGGCGGTTGGACAGGCCGGTGAGGGTGTCGGTGAAGGCGTTGTCGGCGCGTTCCCTCAGCAGGCCGACCAGGGCGTCACGTTCCTGGGCGGCCCGGGCGCCGGTCACGGCGAGCTCCCGGAGTCGGCGCACGTCGCCGGTGGCGGCGCGGAACATATCCCGCTCCGCGGCGCGGGCGGCGGTGGCCTCCCCGGCGATCGCGTACGCGAGGGAACGCAGCCGGAACACCTCGACGCCGGTGATCCAGTCCATGGGGGACACGGTGTCCAGGATCCAGAGGGCCCGGTGCGGGTCGCCCTCGTGAATGCGCAGGCAGGCGCGGGCGAGATCGCGGAAACCGTTGGTGAACGGGTCTCCGCGCCGGTCGGGGAACGGCAGGCCGGCGGACAGGTCCACGTCGACGCCGAGCGCGGCCAGCCGGGCCAGGGCGTAGCCGGAGTAGGTGTCGGCCATCTCCTGGCCGGAGCCGGGGTGGCGGAGGGCGGCGGTCTGTTCGAGCAGTGGGATCGCGCCCTCGGTGTCGCCGTGTTGGTCCTTGATCAGGGCGGTTTCGAGCATCAGGCCCGCCGTCTGCCACTGGCGGGGTTGGCAGTCGAGTTCGTCGGCGCGGGTGTTGGAGTCGAGGGCGCGGTCGCTCATCCGCAGGCTGTTCTCCAGGTTCGCCAGATCACGCCAGGCCAGGCAGGAGGGCATCCCCCTGTCGGGGTCGGCCTCCAGGAGGTGGC
Source organism: Actinomycetales bacterium (assembly GCA_012719445.1). GTDB lineage: Bacteria > Actinomycetota > Actinomycetes > Actinomycetales > Kineosporiaceae > JAAYAH01. The sequence goes on from JAAYAH010000205.1 coordinate 929, forward strand.
GGGCCCGCGCCGCCAGAATGACCGCCCCGGCGACGTCGTCGAACGCGGCCGCCCGCGCGCCGCGCAGCACGTCGAGTTCGGCCAGCAACGCGGGTTCGGGGACGGCCTCCAGTTCGTCCCGGGCGTGTTCGACGGCCCGTTCGTACTCGGGGGACCTGATCCGGCCGACGTTGACCAACGCGGCCAGGCCGTACAGTCGGCTCTGGGCGCGTAGCCGACGGTCCTTGGAGTCGCCCAGGATCTCCCGGACCCGCCGGATCGCCTTGACGGGTTGCCAGGACCGCAGTAACCGGTCGAGTTCCGCGGTCGGCCCCCGCCAGCTGTTGTTCACCGTCGCGGTCATCGGCGTGTCCCATCGTGGCGTTCCGATACGCCAGTCGACTGTACTCCGATCGGCGTTCGGGGGAGGGTGGTCCTGTCGGTACCCGGGTGGGGTCTTGGGTGGTCCGGGTAGGATCGGGCGATCATGTCCGCCACTCTTGTCGCGAAGTCGCTCACCGCCGCGCACGGCACCCGGGTGTTGTTCAGTGGGCTGGACCTCGTCCTGGCCCCGGGGGATGTCATCGGCCTGGTCGGGGCGAACGGGGCGGGCAAGTCGACCCTGCTGCGGATGCTCGCCGGGCTCGACGAGCCGGAGGAGGGCGTGGTCACCCGTACCCCGCCCACCGCCACCGTCGGGTACCTGGCCCAGGAGGTCGATCGACGGGCCGGGGAGACGGTCGGTGGTTTCCTCGCCCGCCGGACCGGTGTCGGACCGGCCCAACAGGCGCTTGACGCCGCCACGGCGGCGTTGGCCGAGGGCGCGCCGGACGCGGGGGACAGGTACTCCTCGGCCTGGGACCTGTGGTTGAACCTGGGTGGCGCGGACTTCGAGGAACGCGTCGGGCGGGTGATCGCGGGGCTGGGGCCCGGTGTGGACCCGGATCGGTTGATGACCGGGTTGTCCGGTGGTCAGGCCGCCCGGGTCGGGATGGCGTCGTTGCTGTTGA
>JAAYAH010000029.1 GCA_012719445.1 Actinomycetales bacterium
GATCTCCGGTAGCTGGATCCACGACGTGTCCTACGTGCTGGACACCTCGACCGGGCAGTACCGGAGAGTCCCGTTCCGGGTGCTGCTCTCCCCGGACGGGACACAGGCCGTGGTGAGCTCGGGCACCGACGTCGGGCTGGTGAGCAGGTCGGCCCTGCTGCGCGACGGCGGCGCCGCCGTCCGCTGGACGGGCCTGCGCTATCGGGAACGGGGACCGGCCTGGTCCCCGGACGGCAGGGCCGTCCTGATCGGCTGGGACGACGACAGCAGAGACTTCACCGTGCAGCGGTACGACCTGGCGACCGGGAGGACCACCACGAAGCGTCTCCGCCTCGACGGTCCGACCACCCCCCAGAAATCGAGCATCACCTGGGCCGATGACTCCCAGGCCTACCTGGTCTACCGGCACCCCACCGATTCGCACGAGCCGGCGGTCGTGGAGTGCGTCGAACCGGACGGCACGGTCATCGTCCGGTGGGAGACCTCCACGACCCCCGGGGCCATCGGGGGGCGGGGCATGCCCGGGACCGGGCAGCGCTCCCCCTCCGGGCGCCTCGTGATCATAGATGCCTCGACCTGGAAGAGCACCTCGACGGTGATCGACATGTCGAGCGGCCGGATCGTGGACTGGCTCCCGGCCGGGGTGCGCCCGGTCGGGTTCCTCGACGAGGGCACCGTGGCCTGGTTGGCCCCGACCTGGGGCTACCTGGACTGGAAGGAGAAGGCGGTACTCGTGATCGCCGACCTCAGCACCGACAGGGTGCTCCGGGAGCTCGAGGTTCCGCATCCCCCGACGATGACCGTGACGGCGGTCCAGCTCGGCTCGACGGAGGGACTCACGGGGCATGCAGCGGCGCGCGGCTTCTCGTGACCACCGCGTATTGGTGACCGCGGCTTCTCGTGACCGCCGCTTCTCGTGACCGCCGCTTCTCGTGACCACGGCTTCTGGTGACCACCTGCCGTCACCGGTCGGGCCGGCGTCCGCCCCGCCCGGTGACGGCGGGCACGATATCCGCGAACGCCCGCGCCGGTCCCGGACGCCCTCGTACGATCAGGGTGGCCTGGTGGTGACAGCGGCCTGCGGAGGCAGGAGGCCACGAGAGGTCATGGGAGCGGGGGGATCGTCATCGGGGACCGTACGGGGTTGTGTCAGCCCGGCCTTCGCCGGGAGCGATCGCACCGTCACCTCGTCACTGCCGCCGTGGTCGCCGCGACCTTCGCCGCCGTCGTCGCCGTCCTCACCACGGCGACCCGCCGCCAGTCCGATCTGACGATCTTCGTCGAGGCTGTCCGCGCCTGGATGCACGGTGGTGCCCTCTACGACTACCTCAAGCCCGGCACCCCGTACGGGTTCACCTATCCGCCGTCCGCGGCCCTCCTCATGACACCGATGACGCTGGTGAGCTGGCGGACGCTGGTCGTGGTGCAGACGTGTCTGTCCGCCGTCGCGACCGTCGGCGTCCTGGCCTGGATGCTGGCGCCGTGGGCACGCCGGTCGGGTCTGCCGCTCGCCGCGACGACGGCGGTGGGGCTGGGGGTCCTCGCGGTCCTGGTGCCGGTGCAGGACGTGCTGGGCTACGGGCAGGTCAACCTCATCCTGCTGGGGCTGGTGACGGCGGACCTGGCCTGGGGCGTCGCCGGGGGACGGCGCTGGGCCGGGATCGGGATCGGCGTGGCCACCGCGATCAAGCTCGTGCCCGGGCTCTTCGTGCTGTACCTGATCGTCACCAGGCGGTACCGGGCTACCCGGACGGCCTGCGCGACCTTCGCCGTCCTCACCGTCGGGACCGCCGTCCTCGCCCCGTCGGCGTCGGCCGACTTCTGGCTGCACCGGTTCTGGGACGTCACCCGGGTGGGCAACCCGGCGTCGGGGTACAACCAGTCGGTGCGGGGGGCCCTGCTGCGCATGGGGCCGCCCCTGGACTCGGCACTCGTCTGGCTCGTGGCCTGCGCCGCGGTGCTGGGGATCTGGATCCTCGGGGTGCGCCGTCAGCCGGTCGTCGACGACCGGGTCGGCCTCGCCCTCACCGGCGTCGCGATCTGTCTGCTGTCCCCGATCGCCTGGGTCCATCACCTCGTCTGGGCCGTCCCGGCCCTCGTCGTCGCCTTCTGCTCCGGCCGACGGGTGCTGGCCGGCGTCACGGTGCTGGTGTTCGGCACGCACCTCCCGTCGATCTGGCTGGACGGTTCGCTGCCGGTCCGGGCCGGGCCGAGGAACGCCCTCACCTGGGTGTGCCTCGGCCTCCTGCTGGCGGTGTCGTCCCGGTGGGACCGGACGGCCGGTCGCGGGCAACGGAGTGCCCCGCAGTGGGTGCCGGACCCGCGGTCCGAGGAGCGATGGGCGACCGCGTCGTCCACCGGAACCGCGAAGAGGTCCTGGTCCTGGCGGACGCGGACCGACGACGACGCCCGTCCCGTCGGCCACCGGTAGCGCGGCGGCGTTCCGAGGGGCGAGTCCCTCTGGCCGGATCACCCTCTCACGGTGAGGGGGTGGTTTTGTGACGCCAGGACGGCCAGGCTGGATCTCGACCAGGGACGTCACTCGCGGCGGCCCCGAGCGCGACAGGAACGGGGCCGCGACGCACCGGGGGCAGTGCCGTTCTGCCGGGTGGCTCGGTGCACGGCGGGCGGCGTCGGTTCGAGGGCAGCGTTCCACGGTGCCCTCGATGGCCATCGACCGGCCGACGAGCCGGTCGGGAGGGGACGACCGTGATCGGGGACAACGTCCGGGCCGAGCGGGCCCGCCGGTACTGGCTCCAACGTGACCTGGCCGAGCGACTGGGCCGTTCGCGGTCCGTCGTGTCGGCGATCGAGTGCGGCCGCCGCCGGGTCACCCCGGAGTGCCTCGAGGAGCTGTGCCGGGCCTTCGGCATCCCGGCCAGGCGGCTGCTGTACCGGGCGACCCCGGTGGAGCTGACCACCCTCGGGCTCGTCCCCGGGCCGTTCCCCGCCGAGGACGAGATCCCTGCCTCGCCGCGGGTGCCACGACCGGCGCGGCCGGTGCCCGACGCCGCGACCGATCCCGGTCAGCAGTTCTCGACCAACATCCTCATCGCGGGAACCGGCTGGGGAGGCCGGTGGTAGCGGGCCCCTCCCCCGGACCGGACCTCAGCGGCACAGGGTCCGACTGATCCGCCGGGAGGCGAGCCAGAGCCCGAGGACGCCGACGCCCACGAGGTAGCCCAGGTGGACCAGCAGACCCCACCCGGGCGAGCCGAAGGTGAGGTCGCGGACGGCGGAGACCCCGTGGAACAGCGGGGTGAGGTGGACGACGACCTGCGCCGCCGTCGGGTAGTCCTCCACCGGCGCGAACGTCCCCGAGAACAGGAACATGAGGAAGACGGCCGCACCCAGGTAGTCGAAGTCCTGCCAGCCGGTGAGGAAGGTCGCGAGCAGCAGGCCGAGCCCGCCGAAGGCGAACCCGATGAGGACCGCGACGGGCAGGGCCGCGAGCGCTCCGGTGACGGTGGTCAGCCCCATCGCCGTCATGATGACGACGAAGGACAGCGCGAAGAGCGACGCCTGGGCCAGGGACCACAGCAGCTCACCGATGGCGATCTCGGCCGGCGTGACCGGGGTGCAGACCGTCGCGTCGTAGAGCTTGCGGAACCGCATCTTGGCGAAGAACCCGATGGAGGACTCCATGAAGGGGCCGCTCATCGCCGAGGCTGCGAGCATGGCCGGAGCCACGAACACCGGGTAGGGCACCCGCTGGCCGTCGGCCAGGGTGATCTCGCCGATCAGTCCGCCGACCCCGAACCCGATGGACAGCAGGTACAGCAGCGGTTCGAGCAGACCGGTGGCCAGCAGGAGCGCCTCACCGAGGTTCCTGGCAGCGGTCAGGTCGCGCAGGAACACGGCACCGACCCGACCGACCCGACCGATCCGGCCGGCCCTGTCGACCCGGCCCGTCCTGCCCTCCGCGCGGCGGGCCAGCCGCACCAGCAGCAGCCCTCTCACCACGACGGCTCACCCGCCACCGCTCTCCGTCCCCCCATCAGTCGGTGAGCCTCCTGGCGAAGGCCCTGCGGGCGACCAGGAACCCGGCAGCCGTCCAGAGCAGCAGGTACCCGACGTGGGCCGGCACACCCCAGGCGGTGGGAACCCCCAGGGTCGCCGCCCGGCACAGCTCCACCCCGTGCCACAGCGGCGAGATCGCGGCGAGCACCTGTCCGACGGCGGGCATCCGCGACACGGGGAAAAAGACCCCGGAGAACAGGGACAGCGGGACGACGAGGACGCGGTAGATCACGTCGAGCAGCGCCACCTCGGAGATCGTCGCGCTGTAGGCGAACACGAAGGCGGCGATGGAGAAGCCGGCCAGGACCGCAGCGGGCAGGGCGAGCAGGCCCCTCGGCCCACCGAGGGTCCCGAGCAGCCCCATGACCAGGACGAACCCGGTGGCGGAGATGGTGACCCGGACCAGGATATAGCCGAGGTGCCCGGTCAGGATGTCCGTGGTGGTGAGCGGGCTCGCCCGCATCATGTGGTAGGTCCTGGCCCAGTGGAAACCGCTGTAGACGGCGTGGGTGCCCTCCCCGATCCCCACCTGCACGGCCGTCGAGGCCAGCAGGCCGGGGGCGATGTAGGCGAGGTAGGAGGCACCGAGCCCGTTCCCGGAGGATCCGTCGACGTAACCGCCGACCATCCAGCCCATCCCGACGAGGAACACCGCGGGGATGACGAAGAAGGTCAGGATCGTGCCGCGCCAGGTCCGCCGGTAGGTGATCAGGTGGTACTCGAACGCGGCGACGGCAGGATGCAGCACGGGAGGCCTCAGTCCACCAGGGTGCGGCCGGTGAGGTGCAGGAAGACGTCCTCCAGCGTGCTGCGGCGGACCAGGACGCTGGACGGCGTGGCGTCCCGCTGGTGCACGGCGTCGACCGTGGCGTCCCCGTCGACGGTGTAGAGCAGGATCCGGTCCGGCAGGACCTCCTGCCGCTCGCAGCAGCCGGTCAGCCGGTCCCCGAGCCGGGCGGCGACGGCGTCCGTGCGCTCGTTCCCGAACCGCAGCTCGACGACCTCCTTGGTGGAGAACTCGTCGATGAGCTGCCGTGGTGATCCCTCGGCCACGATCCGGCCCCGGTCCATGACGACGAGACGGTCGCAGAGCTGTTCGGCCTCGTCCATGTAGTGCGTGGTGAGCACCTGGGTCACGCCCCGCTGCTTGAGCTGGAACAGCCGCTCCCAGACGAGGTGCCGGGCCTGGGGGTCCAGGCCGGTCGTCGGCTCGTCGAGCATGAGGACGTCCGGGTCGTTGATCAGTGCCCTGGCGATGGCGAGGCGCCGCTTCATGCCCCCGGACAGCGGCTCGACCCGGTCCCTCGCCCGTTCGGTGAGCTGGACGAACTCCAGCAGCTCCTCCGCCCGGCGGCGGGCCTCCCTCCGGGCGATCCCGAAGCACCTGGCGTAGACGGTGAGGTTCTCCCGGACCGAGAGCTCCTCGTCGAGCGAGTCCCGCTGGGGGCAGACACCGAGCCGTGCCCTGATGGCAGGACCGTCGGCGACCGGGTCGCGACCGAAGACCCGCAGGGTGCCGGCGGACGGCGGGGACACGCAGCCGATCATCCGCATGGTGGACGACTTCCCGGCGCCGTTGGGCCCGAGGAAGCCGAAGAACTCCCCGGGCCGTACCCGGAGGTCGATGCCGTCGACGGCGACGAAGTCCCCGAACCGCTTGACCAGGCGGCGCGCTTCGATCAAGGGTTCGGGTTCCGGCACCCGGCAACCCTAACCACCCTGTACCGATCATCGCACCGCGTTATCGCGTGTCGCGATCATGGCGTCCGGGCGGCTCCCCCGTCAGCCTGCCTGCCCGCTGCCGAGACGGGGGAAGGGGTCGGTGGAGAAGACCACCTCGACGGGCACCTCGAAGTAGGCGGCGATCCGCAGCGCGAGATGCAGGCTCGGGGCGTACTCGCCGCGTTCGAGGTAGCCGATCGTCTGGTAGTGCACGCCGAGGGCGGTGGCCAACTCGCGCCGCGACACGTTCCGCTCGGCGCGCAGCATCGCGATGCGGTTGTGGATCTGCTCGGTCATGGCGACGGTCAGTATCCCTTGGCGATGACCCGCTGGCGCGCGGCGGCGACCTGCGAGCCGGACTGTCGCCGGGCCATCCGTCGGAGCGCCACCGGGGCCAGGACGACCCCGGCGACCGTCCACCCCCCGAGGACGAGCACCGTCGCGACCGGGTGCCATGAACCGCCGGCCTCCAGCGCGGCGGCCTCGGGCGGCAGCAGGGCCGAGCGCAGCCCGAGACCGAGCCAGTAGGTGGGCAGGAGCCGACCGATCACCTGCAGCCACTCGGGCAGGGCCGAGAGCGGGTAGAAGATGCCGGAGATCGCCATGCTGCCGTAGATGACCAGGCTGGCCCAGGCGAGCATCATCGGCCCGCGCAGGACGGCGCCGAACAGCGCACCGATCGGCAGGGTCGCGAGGAGACCGAGCAGGCTCACCCCCACGAAGGTGAGCCATCCCCGGGCGTCGGTCGGGGTGACGCCGTCGAAGAACGGCGCGGCGATGACGAGCATGCCGAGGACCGGTCCGAGCGAGATCCCGGTGTAGACGATCATGTTGCCCATGAGGTGGCTGAGGACGCCGTTGGGGATCGCCTTGGCCCGCAGCAGGGTGCCGTCCTCACGCTCGGCGAGGAGCTGACCGGCGACTCCCATCATCCCGCCGCTGATCAGGGCCATCGCGAGCACCCCGGGGATGCCGAGCTGGGCCAGCGACACCTCGCTGCCCATGACCTCCGTGCCGCGGAGGAAGTGCAGCACGAAGAGCCCGAGGGCGGGGAACAGCAGCCAGCCGAGCACGTTCCAGGAGAACAGTTGGATGCGCAGCTCCACCGCAGCGTGCCGGAAGGCCCCTCGGACGGCGGCCCGGAGGCTGCCGGGGACACCCCGCCACCGAGGTACCAACCGTCGTTCGCCGACAGGTGCCGACCGTCGGCCGTCGACCGGTGCCGATCCTTCACCGACCGGTGCCGAGCGCCCCGCGCTCATCGTGCCTCCTCGCGCTCTCGTCCCAGTTCCCGTCCCTGCCCTCGCCCCGGATCTCGGCCGGGGTCTCGTCCCGGTTCCCGTTCCGTGGCCCCGGCTCCGACGCCGGCGGGAGCGAGGGACGGCTCGGGAGCGAGGAAGTCCCGTGCGGGGTCGTCGTCCGCACCGGGGGCTCCCGACTCGACCCGCCGCACCAGCGAGAGATAGGCGTCCTCGAGCGTCGCCCGGCGGACCTCGAGATCGGTGATCTGCCCGCCCGGCGCGTTGAGCACCTCCCGCAGGTAGTCGGCCGGGTCCTCGGTGGCGTGCACGTGGGTCACCCCGTCGCGGGCCCAGCGGATCTCGGCCGTCGCCGACACCCGCCGCCGGAGGTCGTCCGGCGAGCCGTCGGCGACGATCCGGCCGCCGACGAGCACGAGGATGCGATCGGCGAGCTTCTCCGCCTCGTCGAGGTCGTGCGTTGTGAGGAGGATCGACACGTCCTCGTCGGCGAGACCACGGATGAGGTCGTGGAAGTCGCGACGCGCCTGGGGATCGAAGCCCGCGGTGGGCTCGTCGAGGAAGAGCAGCTCCGGGCGGCCGACCAGGCCGACGGCGACGTCGAGACGCCGGCGCTCACCGCCGGAGAGGCCGAGGATCGGCCGGTCGGCCTTGTCGGCGAGCCCGACCCGCGCCAGGAGGCTGTCGGTGTCCCACGGTCGGGGGCGCTCAGGGAGGGAGTACGGGCGGTAGAACTCGCCGAGGTGGGCGAGCAGCTCGCGGACCCGCCAGCGGGCGTGGTCCCGCCAGGACTGCAGGACGACGCCGACCCGGGACCGCCACACCTCGTCGGCGTGGATCGGCTCCTCGCCGAGGACGCGGACGTACCCGGCCGAGGGGGCGCGGAAGCCCTCGAGGATCTCGATCGTCGTCGTCTTGCCCGCTCCGTTCGGCCCGAGCAGGGCGACCACCTCGCCGGCGGCGAGGGCCAGGTCGACGCCACGGAGCACCTCGGTCCGGCCGTAGCTCATCCGCAGCCCGGCAACCTCGATGGCACGCTGATCCATCACACTCACACGGCGGAATGTAGTACACCTACTATCGATCGCACAACACCAACGTCAACATCGCTGGAGAGACGCCGATGGCCTCGCCCCGTGATCTCCCTCAGGTGGCCGGGCGGGGTTGCGCGGACGACGCGCGGGTCCGGCGATCCGGCCCTACGGTCTGGAACGGGCCGGTTCGCCGGCACCGGACCTCCTCGGGGAGTCGCGATGAGTGTTCGCAGGGCAGCGACGGGCGTGCGGCGGGGCACGTGATGGGCATGCGCAGCGTCGACGACCTGGATTTCGACGACGTCACCAGGGGATCGTTCACCCCGTCGCCGGAGGCGTGGGAGGACGAGGTCCTGTACCTGCTGATGCCGGACCGGTTCTCCGACGGCAGGGAGGCAGGCCTCTCCCTCCCCGGCGTCCCGGCCGAGGAGTTGACGCCGCTCTACACCGTCGAGGACATGGGCAGCGCCGTGACCACCGAGGCGGACGCCGCCCGGTGGCGGGAGGCCGGCCGGAGCTGGGTGGGCGGCACCCTGGCCGGGATCCGCAGCAAGCTCGACTACCTCGCGGACCTGGGTGTCACCGCCTGCTGGATCACCCCCGTGCTCCGGCAGGCCAGGACCCTGCCCGGCGAGACCGCGAACTACCACGGCTACGCAGCCCGGGACTTCCTGGCCGTGGACGAGCGCTTCGGCACGGCCGAGGAACTCCGGGACCTGGTCGATGAGGCGCACCGGCACGGCCTGCGGGTGATCCTGGACGTCGTCCTCAACCACGCGGGAAACGTGTTCGCCTACCGGGACCCGGCACCGGTGTGGACCGGGCAGACCCACCCGGTGGCGGGGTGGTACGACGGTGACCGGACGCTGGTCCCGTTCACGCCGGAGGCCGCCGCGGCGGCCTGGCCGGACGGCGCGGTGTTCCCGGCGGAGCTGCACCCACCGGACTCCTTCAGCCGCAGGGGCCGGATCGTCGACTGGGAGAGCTACCCGCAGTACGTCGAGGGCGACTTCCAGACGCTGAAGGACATCCACCACGGCTCGGGCACCGTCGAGGACTTCACCCCCTCCCCCGCGCTCCAGGCCCTCACCCGGGCCTACTGCTGGTGGCTCGCCTACGCCGACCTGGACGGGTTCCGCGTTGACACGGTCAAGCACATGGAGCTCGGCGCCACCCGGTACTTCGCCTCGGTGGTGCACGAGTTCGCGCGGATGCTCGGCAAGAGCCGGTTCTACCTCATCGGGGAGATCGCCGGACCGCGGACGCAGGCCATCAGCACCATGGAGCTGACCGGTCTCGACGCCGCCCTCGGCCTGGTCGACGTCCAGCGCCGGCTCGAGGCGACGGTGAAGGGGTGGGGAAGCCCCACCGGCTACTTCGACCTGTTCCGCAACTCGGCGGAGCTCGGGAAGGACTCACCGACCTGGTTGCGCGACACCGTGGTGACCGGCTTCGACGACCACGACAACGTCCGCCAGGACGGCGTCAGGTCCCGGTTCTGCGCCGACCCGGAGGGCCCGGCCCTCGTCCTTGCCGCGTTCGCCCTCACCGTGACCACGCTGGGCATCCCCTGCGTCTACTACGGGGACGAGCAGTGTCTGGACGGAAGCGGCGGCGGGCCCGACGCCGACCGGTACCTCCGCGAGGCCATGTTCGGCAGGGAGTTCGGGGCGTTCCGCAGCCGCGATCGGCACGTGTTCGACTCCGGCCGTCCCGTGTACCGGGAGCTGTCCCGGGTCCTGGCCGTCCGGTCGGCCGAGCGGGCACTCCGCCAGGGCAGGCAGTACCTGCGGCAGGTCTCCGGCGACGGGGTGTCGTTCGGGTACCCGACGTCCTTCGGCGGCTCCCGGATCCGCAGCATCGTCGCCTGGTCACGGATCCTCGCCGACCGGGAGGTGCTCTGCGCGATCAACAACGACCCCGACACGACCAGGTCCGCCTGGGTGACGGTCGACGCGGGGCTGCACTCCCCCGGTGACGTCCTGCGGTGCCTGTACTGCAGCGCACCGGAACCGCAGGCCCCGCTGCCGGTGGCCGACCGCAACGGCAGGGCGGTCCTGGTGGAGCTTCCCCCGGGGGGCGTGGGGATCTACGCCCCCTGAGGCGCCTGCGACAGCCGGCGCCTTCCGGACCGGTCGGCGAGACACCCACATGTGAGACACATGTCACACTTGTGCCGACCGCTGCGATCAGGGTCGACCGCTGCGATCAGGACGGTCCCGTACCCCTGCTGTCGCCGACCGGACACCACCCGGAACGCGGCTCTCCCCCGGCCCAGGAGCCTGGACCGGGGGAGAGCGGAGGGACGCCGCCGATCGGGCGGGCTCCGTGAGGACCCCCCCCGACGACGAACACCGGACGGTGAGGTCCGGACGAGAACAGAGGTCAGAACGAGAACACCTGGCTCGCGGGAGGCGCCTTGACCGTCACCTTCTTGTTCCAGTCCTTGAACGCCACCTTCCCGTCGGTTCCCTTGAGCAGGACGGGGTAGGGCTCGCCGTTGGCGGCGACGTAGAGCCGGTCGTCCGTCCCGGTCTCCTTCAACTCGACGACCGCGATCCCGTAGACGGTGGTCTCCCCCACCCGCTCGAAACCGGAGGTGGTGTCCTTGAGTCCGGACAGGAGCTCCTCGAGACCCATCATCTGGTTCATCTCCGCCGCCTCGTCGGCCGATCCCTCGAGCTTCATCCACTTGCCCCTGAGCATGCGGGCGACCTCGGCACCCGCCTGCTTCCGGTAGAAGGCGTCGCTCCCCCTTACGTAGAGGGCGTTGCCCACCTTGCGGAACAACAGCTTCCCCTCCTTGGTGACGGCGGTGCCGAACCCATCGCCGTCCGCGACGATGAAGTTGACCTTGTAGGTCTCACCCTTCTCCTTGACGGTGCCCCAGTAGTGGACCGACGAGGCGCCGACGGCCGCGTCGTAGGCGGCCGTGACGAGGTCGGCGGCGTCGGTCGCCTCCGGCGTCGCCGAGGTCGGGACGGCAGTCGTCCCACCGGTAGCACCGGTCGGCTCGGGATCACCACCGCCACACCCCGTGAGGACGAGCGCCAGCCCGCAGGCCGTCGCCGTCAGGGCGGTGAGACGAGACACGCGCGATACGCGCTCTGACAACATCGAGAACTCCTCGCAATATTTCGTGGACGGCTCAGCAGCCGCAGGTCGCTGTCGTTGTGCCAGCAGATCGACCTGTCCCCCGATACGTCGCACCATCAACCGCGACGCGTGACGCCGATGAACGTCGGGTATCGAAGACCGAGCCCCGGATGAACCGGAGAGCCATGATTCGGGGCGGGACGACCCGACGCAAGTCGTATGGCGGAAGGTGTCCGAGATACTTCGGAGAGTGGCCGTCCGTGCGCGCTCACCCGTCCAGCAGAGCGCGACGCAGGTCCTCCTCGTGCTCGTCGATCCACGCGGTGTCGGCGAGCCAGCTCCGGCCGTGGCCTGCCTCCCAGAGTCCCGCCCAGGGCTGCGATCCCGCCGCGGCACCCCGCCGGAGCAGGTCGTACATGCTGCGGGTGCGCCGGGCCAGCAGCCCGGCCAGTTCACGCCGTCCGGGCTCGTCCAGGTCGTACCCGTCGGCGAGCGCGCACAGCCCGACGGCAGCCCTCGCCGTCCGCGTGCCCGGTGCCAGCGGGACGAAGGCGTGCGCGGCGTAGGACAGGTCCCAGAGCCGGGTCCCCGGTGCGACGAGGTCCCAGTCGATGACGACCAGCCGGGCGCCGTCGACCTCCCCAGGGCCGCGGACGAGGTTCCACGGCGCGAGATCGTGGTGGACGACGAGCTCCTCCCGGTCAGGGGGGATCACCCGGTTCCACCGGACGTCGGGGGGCGGGACGAACCCCTCGAGGGCGTCGTGCAGCGACCTCACCACCCGACCGATCCGGACCAGCGCCTCGCGGTACGGCCACCGCGGCGGCGGGAACGTGTCGGCGACCTCGCCGGGGACGTGCTCCACGACGTGCCGTCCCCGCTCGTCCAGACCGAGGCTGCGCGGCGCATGGGGGTATCCCACCGACTCCAGGTGCGTCAGGACGGCGTGCACCGCCGGCGTCCACGGCCCTGCCGGACGGCGCACCGTGTCACCGACGCGCACCACTCCCGGGGTGACGTTGCCCCCGGCGAGCGGCTCCTCCGCCGGCTCCTCCACCAGCTCGTCCACCAGGGCATGATCCCGCGAACGGCGGGAACGGTACCGAATGATCCGATCCGGGGCGGGTCGCTGCCCGGCGGAGCACCCCCGCCACGGGACAATGCGCACCGAAGGGCAGACGACACCGGTCCGTGCCGTGTCGTACCCATGGGCGAGACTGCATCCGTTCCGCCCGGTGCCGCCGAGCCCGTCCGGCACGCCACCGGCGTCCCGGGACGACCCGTCCCCGGCGCCGGCCACCGGAGAAACCCTCCGGTCCCGCACCACCCCGTACCAGGCACCGCACCAGAGGAGAACACCCCATGGCCCGCCGCCAGCCGTCCGCGCCCCCGCCGGAGGAGTACACCGAGCGGATCGTCGACGTCGACGTCGAGCAGGAGATGCAGGGCGCCTTCCTGGAGTACGCCTACTCGGTCATCTACTCCCGTGCCCTCCCCGACGCGCGCGACGGCCTCAAGCCGGTGCAACGGCGCATCCTCTACACGATGGCCGACATGGGGCTGCGCCCCGACCGCGGCCACGTCAAGTGCGGCCGCATCGTCGGGGACGTGATGGGCAAGCTGCACCCGCACGGGGACGGCGCCATCTACGACACCCTGGTCCGGCTGGCGCAGGACTTCACCCTCCGGGTCCCGCTCGTCGACGGGCACGGCAACTTCGGCTCCCTCGACGACGGCCCGGCCGCGTACCGGTACACCGAGGCCCGGCTGGCCCGCACCGCGCTGCTGATGACCGACGGGTTGGACGAGGACACCGTCGACTTCGGCCCCAACTACGACAACCAGCTCACCCAACCGCTGGTGCTGCCGTCCGCCTTCCCCAACCTGCTGGTCAACGGAGCGAGCGGGATCGCCGTCGGGATGGCGACGAACATGCCCCCGCACAACCTCGTCGAGGTCATCGGCGCGGCCCGCCACCTCATCGCGAACCCGGACGCCACCCTCGAGGACCTGATGCGCTTCGTCCCCGGGCCGGACCTCCCCTGCGGAGGCAAGATCGTCGGCCTGGACGGCATCCGGGACGCCTACGCGACCGGCCGTGGCACCTTCCGCACCAGGGCGACCGCCCGGATCGAGAACGTGACGGCGCGCCGCAAGGGCATCGTCGTCACCGAGCTTCCGTACCTGGTCGGCCCGGAGAAGATCATCGAAAAGGTCAAGGACCTCGTCCAGGCCAAGCGGCTCCAGGGCATCTCCAACATCACCGACCTCACCGACCGCACCAACGGGCTCCGCCTGCTCATCGAGGTCAAGGGCGGGTTCAACCCCGAGGCGGTGCTGGAGCAGCTCTACAAGATGACGCCGATGGAGGACTCCTTCGGCATCAACAACGTCGCCCTCGTCGAGGGCCAGCCGCGCACCCTCGGCCTGCGGGAGCTGCTCCAGGTCTATGTCGACCACCGGCTGGAGGTCGTCCGGCGCCGTTCCGAGTACCGCCGCCGCAGGGCCGGCGAGCGCCTGCACCTGGTGGACGGGCTGCTCATCGCGATCCTCGACATCGACGAGGTCATCGCGGTGATCCGGTCCAGCGACGACACCGCGGCCGCACGCACCCGGTTGATGGGGGTCTTCGACCTCAGCCAGGTCCAGGCCGACTACATCCTCGAGATGCCGCTGCGCCGGCTGACCAAGTACTCGCGGATCGAACTGGAGAAGGAGAAGCAGGAGCTCGAGCGGACCATCGCCGAGCTCACCGAGATCCTCACCGACGACGCCCGGCTGCGGGGGGTGGTCTCGTCCGAGCTGGCCGCGGTCGCCGAGCAGTTCGGGACGCCGCGCCGCACCGTGCTCCTGGAGTCCGCCGGTACCACGGTGACCGCGGCCAAGGCCGCGCCGTTGGAGGTTCCCGACGACCCGTGCTGGGTGCTGCTGTCCAGCACCGGCCTGCTCGCCCGCACCACCTCGGCCGGGCCGCTGCCCGCCGTCGACCCCGCGCACCGGGCCCGTCACGACGTCATCACCTCCGCGGTGCGGGCGACCGCCCGGGGTGAGATCGCGGCGGTGACGAGCGCCGGGCGGATGGTCCGCATCCCGGTCCTCGACATGCCCACGCTCCCCCCGACCTCGGCCTCGCCGTCACTGGCCGGGGGCGGACCGGTCGGCGAGTTCCTCACCCTCGACAAGGGCGAGCGGCTGCTGACGCTGTGCACCCTCGGTCAGGACTCCCCCGGCCTCGCCCTCGGCACCGCCCAGGGCGTGGTGAAGCGGGTGACGACGGACTACCCGTTGAACAAGGAGTCCTGGGAGGTCATCTCCATGCGCGACGGTGACGAGGTGGTCGGCGCCGTCGAACTCACCGGCGAGCAGGCGGACCTGGTCTTCGTCACCAGCGACGCCCAGGTGCTCCGGTTCCCCGCGGCCAAGGTCCGCCCCCAGGGCCGGAGCGCCGGCGGCATGGCGGGGATCAACCTCTCCACGAAGGCGAGAGCGATCTTCTTCGGCGCCGTCGACCTCTCGGTGAAGGACGGCGAGTGGGCCAGCGTCGTCGTCACCGTCGCCGGGTCGTCGTCGGCCCTTCCCGGCACCCAGCCGGGAACCGCCAAGGTGACCCCGTTCGCCGAGTACCCCACCAAGGGACGGGCGACCGGCGGGGTCCGCAGCCACCGGTTCCTCAAGGGCGAGGACACCCTGCTGCTCGCCTGGGCCGGGCTGGCGCCCGCCCAGGCCGCCGCGGCGAACGGCGTCCCGCTGCCCCTGCCCGCCCCGGACTCGCGTCGCGACGGCTCGGGGACGCCGCTCCGGCAACCGGTGCACGCCGTCGGCGGACCTGTCCCGTCCCGGCCGGAGGTCACCGACCCCGGGCAGACGCCGGAGGGCGGGGACGGCGGGGCGACCGGACCGGCGCCGGGACAGCTCGAACTAGGGGACTGACACCCCGTCCGTTCCCGAGCCGACTCACCTCACCGACGGCGCAGGGTCCCTTCCGGCGCGGTGCCGTCGAGGTAGTCCGCGCCTGCCGGCACCTCGGTCCCGTCGGCGACGAGACGGACGAAGACCAGGTCGTCGCCCTCGTGCCGGAACTCGTAGAACCCCTCCTCCCGATCGGTGCTGTACAGGCGGAGCAGGTCCCCGGACTGGCTCCACGAGCCGAAGGCCTCCAGTTCCGCGCCCGGGACCTGGGTGACCTTCCCGTTCCGCTCCAGGGTGAGGTCGATCGGGATGAGCTGGAGTTCGTGGCTGCCGCCGATGATCGAGCTGAGCTCTCCGGCCCAGGAGGTGCCCGAGAGATCGTCGTCCGACCCCGGGGCCGGGGTCCCCGTTCCCCGGTCGGTGGTCCCGTCGGGTTCCGGGGAGCCCTCACCGGGGCCGCCCGGCCAGGCCGTCCCGGCCAGGCCGAGGAGCTCCGGCACCGCAGACGGGTCGTCAGCCGTGGGGTCGGCTCCGATACTGCGCAGCCAGGGCTCGACGTCCTTCGGGGACAGCGGGGTGACGTACACCGGCCCGCGGTGCTTCTTGAGGTTCGCGTAGGGGTCCGTGAGCGGGACGGTCAGCTCCGGTAGATCGATGCCGAGCACCTTGTTCTCCTGCGCGAAGCTGTTGATCTGCTCCGCGCCGAACCAGACGGCGTTCACCGTGTTGACGGCCTTGTCGAGGTCCCCCGGCATCGTGACGATGGTCAGCAGGCCGGAGACCGGCTCCGTCACCGACCGGACGTCCCCGAGGAACGCCGAGACGCCGTTGTGGTTGCCCAGCGCGATCCGGGCGGCGTCGTCGGAGACCTCGAGGACGAGGTCCGCCCCGCTGACGACCACGGCGGCCTTGGCCAGGGTGCTGCCGCCGACCACGGCGGCCGTGCCTCCGGTGAGCGCGATCGTGCCGACGAACCCGGCCACCTTGCACCCGTCCTTGATCGCCGCCGCGGAGGTCTCCAGCCGGGAGAAGGTGTCCCCCGCCTCGTTCCAGGCGTCGGCCTCGACCTGCGCCTGGTCCTGCTGCAGGATCTGCCAGGCCCGCCGGGCGTCCACCCCCAGGTGCGCGGCCAGGGTCGCGATCTTCTTCCCCGCGGGAGCGGCGTCGAAGACGTTGGAGATCTCCTCCCGGTCGTAGGCCCTCGCGACGGAGGCGAGCCGGACGGCGCCGAGCGGTGACGCCCCGCCCGGCATGCCGATGCCCCGGGCCTCGTCGGTGGAACGGGAGGCGACCTCGACGAGGCCCTCCGCCGCCGACCGCAACGCGTCGCTGCCGGACTCCAGGGCCTTCCACTCCCGGACCAGGGCGGTCATCTCGGCGTTCCACGCCGGGTACGGGGTGAGCGACGCCCCGGTGAGCGCGACGTCCGTGCGGTAGCGCAACTGGACGTACTCCCTGGCGATGCTGGTGACGTCCAGAAGGACGTCGTGCGCTCTGGAGGCGCCGGGGGCCTCGGTCCTGCCGGTGAGGCGGTCCCTCACGGCACAGCCGGACAGGAGCAGGGTGACCCCCACCGTGCAGATCGCCAGCAGAGACATGACTTTCAGTGACCGACGTCTCACGATCCGTAAGGATCTCACGAGGCGATCCTGTCCCGGGAGACCAGGCCCCGGGCGACGACACGCGTTCACCGCGTACGGATCATGACCGTGATCTACGTCTCCCGGGTGCGGCGAGGTTCTCGCGGCAGCACCCGGTGGACGAGGGCCCTCCGTGGTCCGGGACGGATGCCCGGACCACGGAGGGCCCTCGATGACGGTGGGTCAGCGGGCGTAGTCGAGCACGGGTCCGAGGTCCCGCTCGTCGAACGGTTCCTCACCCCCGTCGTCGCTGTCGCCGTCGTCGTCGCTGTCGTCGTCGCCGTCGTCGCCGTCATCGCCGTCGTCACCGCCGCGACCATGACCGTGGTCGTCGTCCCGACCGTCCTCCCCGCCGTCGGTCGTGTCCTGACCGCTGGCGACCCCGGATGCGGTCCGCCGGGCCGCCCGGCGCTCCTTGACGCCCTCGACCATGGTGTAGAGGCTCGGCACCAGGACCAGGGTCAGCAGGGTCGAGGTGGTCAGACCACCGATGACGACGATGGCCAGCGACTGGGAGATGAAGCCGCCCTCACCGGTCAGCCCCAGGGCCATCGGCAGCAGGGCGAAGATCGTCGCCACCGCGGTCATGAGGATCGGGCGCAGCCGGTGCCGGCCGCCCTCGACGACGGCCTCGTGCAGCGGGACCCCGTCCCGCCGGTACTGGTTCACGAGGTCGATGAGCACGATCGCGTTCGTCACGACGATGCCGACCAGCATGAGCATGCCGATGAGCGCCGGGACGCCGAGCGGCGTGCTGGTGAGCAGCAGCATGAGCAGTGCCCCGGTCGCCGCGAACGGGATCGAGACCAGCAGCACCAGCGGCTGCACCAGGCTGCGGAAGGTGGCGACCATGATGATGAACACGATCGCGATGGCCGCCAGCAGGGCGAGCCCGAGCTGGCTGAAGGCCTCACGCTGGTCCTCGGCGATCCCGGCCACCTGGTAGGAGGCTCCGGCGGGCAGGTCGAGGTCCGCGAGCCGCTGTTCCAGGGCAGCCGACGCGGCGCCGAGGTCCTGGCCGACGGGGGTGCCGGTCACGGTCACGCTGCGGACGCCGTCCATCCGGCTGACCTGCACCGGGCCGTCGACCGCGCGCACCTCGGCCAGCTCGGTGAGCGGGACGAGACCGGCCGGTGTCGGCACGACGAGGGAGCGCACCCCTGCCACCGTCGTCGGCGGGGTGCCGACGCTGATCACCACGTCCTGGGGGATGCCGTCGATGACGGCCCTGCCGGCCGTCTGTCCCCGGAAGGCCGCGGCCACGACGCCGCCGATCGCGTTGTCGGACAGGCCGAACCGGGCGGCGACATCCCGCCTGGCCGAGATCTCGATCCGCTGGGCGCGCTCGGCCAGGTCGCTGGTGACGTTCTTCAGCTCGGTGGTCTGGGTCGCGGCCCTCCGCACCGCCTCGGCGGCTCCGGCCAGGGTCTCGGCGTCCGGGGCCTGCACGATGACCTGCACCCCGGTCATGCCGAAGCCCGACTGGGCACCGCCGACCTCGAACTCGCCGACGCCGGGGAGCTCCTTGAGCTCCCTCTCCAGCCGGTTCTGGACGTCGGTGACCTGCTCGTCGATGTCGGCCGCCACCGTCACCGAGTAGGTCACCGTGGTGGTGCCGCCGGTGAGCCCGGGGATCATCCCGCCGCCGACGGTGGTCTGGTAGGACTCCACCGTGCCCGCGTCGCGCTCGGCGGCCAGCACCTTCTCCACCGCGCGGGCAGCCGTGTCCGTCGCGGCCAGGCTGGTACCTGCCGGCAGGGTCTGGGTGATGCTCAGGGTGTCCTGCCCGTCCTGGTCGATGAAATTGGTCTCCAGCAGCGGGGTCATCGCCAGCGTGCCGCCGAAGATCACCACTGACGCGCCGACGGTGATCCAGCGCCGCCGCACCGCGAACCGGATGATCGGGACGTAGGCGCGCTGCAGCGGGCTGCGGAGCTCCCGCCGCACCGCCTCACGGCGCACGGTCTCCGGGTCGGTGAGGTTCCCCGGCTGCTCGAGGAACCAGTAGGCCAGCACCGGGACGATGGTCAGCGCGACGAACAGCGACGCCAGCAGGGCGACGGTGACGGTGACGCCGAAGGGCCGGAAGAGCTCCCCCACCATCCCACCGACCAGTGCCATCGGCAGGAACACGGCGACCGTGGTCAGCGTGGACGCCGTCACGGCCCCGGCGACCTCCCTGACCGCGTCGAGGATGGCCCGCACCTTCTCCTCGCCGTAGCCGAGATGCCGCTTGATGTTCTCCAGCACCACGATGGAGTCGTCGACCACCCGGCCGATCGCGATGGTCAGCGCGCCGAGGGTGAGGATGTTGAGCGAGAGCCCGTCCGCCCACATCGCGATCAGGGTGACCAGGACCGAGAGCGGGATGGACACCGCGGTCACCAGGGTCGACCGCAGCGAGAGCAGGAACACCAGGATGACGATCACAGCCATGATCAGGCCGAGGAGTCCCTCGGTGCCGAGGCTCTCGATGGACTTCTCGATGAACGGTGCCTGGTCGAAGACGACGGTCAGCTCGGTCCCGCTCCCGAGCTCCGCCTGCCACTCCTCCAGGTGGTCGGCGACGGCGTGGGAGATCTCGACGGCGTTCCCGTCCGGTGTCATGGTCACCATGACGCCGAGGCTCGGTCGCCCGTTCGTCCGGGTCAGCGACGACGGCGGCACCGGGACCGACGCGACCTCGGCCACGTCACCGAGGCGCACCGGCCGGACGCCCTTCGCCGCGCCACGGGGGGCCGCCCCGGCCGGCGGGGACAGGTAGAGGTCGCGGATGTCGTCGAGCGAGTCCAGCATGCCGCCCGACTGGACGGTCAGCGACCGGTCCCCCTCGGTGACGACCCCGGCCGGGATCGCGGTGCCGGCGCCCTCGATGGCGGAGCTGATCGAGGCGGTGCTCAACCCGGCCTTGGCCAGGGCCCTGACGTCAGGGGTGATGGTGACCGTGCGGCTCGACGCGCCGAGGAGCTCGGCCTGCCGGACGCCGTCCAACCCGGTGATCTCCGGCAGTACGACCCGGTCCAGCCGCTCCACCAGGACGTCGGTGTCCGGACCGGCTGCGGCGAGGACGACGGCCGGCATGATGTCGTTCATGGTCCCGGTGAGGACCTGCGGCTCGGTGTCCTCGGGGAGCAGCGACGAGATCCGGCTGAGCGCCGTGTTCATCCGGTTCGTCGCAATGTCGATGTCCGTCCCGTACTCCAGCTCGATCTGGACCAGGCCGAAGCCCTCGAGCGCCTTCGACACCACCGTCTTGACGCCGGGGACGCCACGGACGGCCTCCTCGATGGGCTCGACGACCTGGCTCTCCACCACGTCCGGAGCCGCCCCCGGGTACTGCGCCGTGACGAGAGCCCCGGGCAGGTCCATGGACGGCAGCAGCTGCTGTTGCAGCGAGGGGATCGCCAGCAGGCCGAAGAAGGTCGCGGCGAGGGTGATCAGACAGATCAGTGCCCTGTTGGACAGGCTCAGACGGGTGAGGGCGTGCATGCTGGTGACCGCTCCGGAAGGTGGGTGGACGGTACGGGTACACAGGTGGGACCGATGACGGCGGTGTCCGCGTTCCCCCCTCTGGTGGTGATCTGGGTCATGTGGGTCGGTCGGGATCCGGCAGGCCCTCGGCGAGCAGGTCGAACGCCTCGTTCAAGAGTTCGGTCAACGGAAGCCGATAGTTGATGTGGTGCCACCTGATGAGCGCGCTGCGGAACACGGCGAGCGCGACCGACGCCACGACGCCCGGATAGGGATGCTCGATCGGGTCGAGGCCGGTCCGGTGGGCCACGGCGTCGACGAGGTCGTTCATCATGACCTCCCCGCTGGCCACGAGCCGGGACCACAGCTCGGGTGACCGTTCGACGACGGCGAGCTGCCGGCACAGGACGGACGGCTCCTGTTCGACGGACGCCGCCTCCGCGGCCAGAGCCGCCCGGACCGCCGCAAGGGAGCCGAGGTCGGGCGGTGCCTCCCGGATCCTGCGGGTGATCCGGTCCCCCGCGTCGAGGCCGATCTGGGTGAGTGCCTCCTCCTTGCTGGAGAAGTAGTTGAAGAACGTCCGCGGTGACACGTTGGCGGCGGTGCTGATCTGGTCGACGGTGACCAGGTCGGCGCCGTACTCGGCGGCGAGCCGCAGCGCGGCCTCGATGAGAGCGGCCCTGGTCTCCCGCTTCCGCCGCTCGCGATGCCCGATCCCCTCGCCCGACCGCGATGGATCACTTGTCACGAGACGAGCCTATTCGGTCGTGCACGTCACGCAAAATTGCGCACTCTGCAGCCCTGACGGAGGTCGGGCCGAGGGCACGGGCGAGGGGACAGCGGCCCGGGAACACCGTCCCGACCCTCCGGGCGAACGGGGGCTGGTCAGACGTCCTTGGCCCAGAACGCGCTGCGGTGGATCACCTGGTACCCGAGTCCGGTGTAGAGGGAGACGGCTCCGGACCAGTTCTCCGCATCCACGTCCAGCCCGGCGTGGTCCAGGCCGGCGGCGGCGAAGGCGTGCATCGAGGCGCTCAGCAGGGCGGTCGCGACCCCCCTGCCCCGCCACGGGCGGCGCACCCCGAGCACCTGGGTCCAGCCCTCGGTGAAGCCCCACACGGCCCAGTCCGCCTCGTGGGCGGCGGACAGGGCGTAGCCGGCGACCTCGTCGCCGTCGCGGACGACGAAGCTCCACCCGCCGCGGAAGCTCCGGCCCCCGGTGAACCACGACCGCCAGGCCTCCGGGGTCTGCGGCTGGGACCCCCAGTGGTCGGCGAACGCCTCGTTGTGGGCGAGCCGTACCCGCTCGTCGAGCCCCGGATCGCGGGCCAGTTCCTCGTCGAAGGGGAGCACCAACAGGTCACCGGGACGCAGCTGGACCAGCCCGAAGGCCCGTGCCCTGCCCTCACCGTCGACGGCCAGCACGCTGTCGGCCGCCAGGTCGATCCAGTCGGGTGCGAGTTCCTCGACGAGGTCCTCGGCGGAGAAGTGCTCGTGTCCGCCGTCCCGACGGGTGATCGCCTCCAACAGGTCGGCCCAGAGGCCGGCGTCGGCGACGGCGAGCGGGCGCCAGATCAGGCCGGGCGAGGCTCCGGGAGCGGCCCCTGGCACCGCACCGGGCGCCGCGGCGAGGTCACGCGGCGAGGTCACGCGGCGGCCCACACCTCGAGGTCACGCATCGATGCGGTCGCGGTCGAGCCGGCTCGCGCCGTCGACGATGAAGTCCTTCCGCGGCGCGACGTCGTTGCCCATGAGCAGGTCGAAGACGCGCTCGGCCGCGGCGGCGTCGGTGATGGTCACCCGGCGCAGGGTCCGCCGACGGGGGTCCATCGTCGTCTCGGCCAGCTGGTCGGCGTCCATCTCGCCGAGGCCCTTGTACCGCTGGATCGGCTCCTTGTACCGCCGCCCCTTCCGCTCCAGCTGGGCGAGCAGCCGGTGCAGCTCCGGCTCCGAGTAGGTGTAGACGATCTCGTTCTTCTTCCCCCGTGCCCCCACGACCTCCACCCGGTGCAGCGGCGGGACCGCGGCGAAGACCCGGCCGGCCGCGACCAGGGGACGCATGTACCGGAAGAACAGGGTGAGCAGCAGGGTGCGGATGTGCGCGCCGTCCACGTCGGCGTCGGTCATCAGGATGACCCGTCCGTAGCGGGCCGAGGCGAGGTCGAAGGTCCGCCCGGACCCGGCGCCGACCACCTGGAGGATCGCCCCGCACTCGGCGTTCTTCAGCATGTCGCCGACCGAGGCCTTCTGGACGTTGAGGATCTTGCCTCGGATGGGCAGCAACGCCTGGAACTCCGAGGACCGGGCGAGCTTGGCCGTGCCGAGGGCGGAGTCGCCCTCCACGATGAACAGCTCGGAACGGTCGACGTCGTCGGTGCGGCAGTCGGCCAGCTTCGCCGGGAGGGAGGAGGTCTCCAGGGCGTTCTTGCGCCGTTGGGTCTCCTTGTGCTGGCGGGCGGTGACCCGGGTGCGCATCGCCGAGACGACCTTCTCCAGCACCAGGCCGGCCTGGGCCTTCTCGGCCCGCTTCGTCGACGTGAGCAGCGCCGTCAGCTCCCGCTCGACGACCCGCGAGACGATCCCCCGCACGGCGCTGGTGCCGAGGACCTCCTTGGTCTGCCCCTCGAACTGGGGCTCGGCGAGCCGGACGGTGACGACGGCCGTCAGCCCCTCCAGCACGTCGTCCTTGTCGATCCGATCGTCCTTGCCGAACTTCAGCCGCCTGGCGTTGTCCCCGACCACCTGCCGGAACACCTTCACCAGGGCCTGTTCGAACCCCGCGACGTGGGTGCCCCCCTTGGGGGTGGCGATGATGTTCACGAAGGACCGGAGCTCGGTGTCGTACCCGGTCCCCCAGCGCAGCGCGATGTCGACGGCGCACTCCCGCATGACGTCCGTCGGCACCATGTGGCCCTTGCTGTCCAGCACCGGCACCGTCTCGGAGAAGTGCCCGATGCCCTGCAGTCGCCACACGTCGGTGACCGGCTGGTCGGTGGCGAGGAACTCGACGAACTCGGCGATACCGCCGTCGTGGACGAAGGTCTCCTCGTGCGGGCCGTCCTCGCCGGGGGTGCCCGGCAGCCCGCGCGCGTCGCGCAGGGTGATCTCCAGTCCGGGGACGAGGTAGGTCGTCTGCCGGACCCGGGTGACCAGCTCGTCGTAGGCGTAGGTGGCGTCCTTGAGAAAGATCTGGCGGTCGGCCCAGCAACGCACCCGGGTGCCGGTGACTCCGCGCCGGACGCTGCCGGCGAGCCTCAGCTCGGAACGGTCGACGAACGGGGTGAACGTCGCGTCGGGGGACGGCTCGGCGCCGTCGGCGAAGATGCCGGGCTCGCCCCGGCGGAAGCTCATCACGTGGGTCCGGCCGTTGCGGTCGACCTCGACGTCCAGGCGGGCGGACAGGGCGTTGACGACGCTCGCGCCCACCCCGTGCAGCCCGCCCGAGGCCGTGTAGGAGCCGCCGCCGAACTTGCCCCCGGCGTGCAGCTTGGTGAAGACGACCTCGACACCGGTGAGGCCGGTCTTGGGCTCGACGTCCACCGGGATGCCCCGGCCGTCGTCGGTGATCTCGATCGAGCCGTCCGCGTGCAGGATCACCTCGATGCGGCGGCAGTGACCGGCGAGGGCCTCGTCGACGCTGTTGTCGATGATCTCCCACAGGCAGTGCATCAACCCCCGGGAGTCGGTGGAGCCGATGTACATGCCCGGCCGCTTGCGGACGGCCTCCAGTCCCTCGAGGACGGAGAGGTGTCGGGCGGTGTAGCCCGACGCTGCGTCCCGGGCGCTCCTGCGCTCCACGCGCAGCTGAGCGCGTTCTGTGGATGTGGGCTGGACTGCCACGACCTCGTGCACTCCTGACTCTGCGACCGGCGGTGTTCCTGGGGACCGACGGCACTCTTCGGACCGACCGACCCGTCCGGGGACCAACGGCCTTCCCCCGGACCGATGGTGCTCTCGGGACTCACGGTGTTCTTCGGACTGACGATGACTCTCCTGGCGGGTGACGCCATGCAGGCTACCCATGAGCACCGACCACCCGGCCCGACGAGGCGGCGACACGCTGGGGCGCACCGGAGGTACCACCCATATTCCGCCTGACGGACTTCCATCATCTCGCCCGACCGCCTTCGCGCAGAGCGAACGCCCCTTCTCGGCCCGACGGGGAACGCGGCAGCCTGGTTGACTGTTGTCCTGACCGACCGAAGTGCACCGACACGAAGGTCGTGTCCCGGCCCGTCACGCGGCTCCCGGCCCGGGAGCCACGAGCCGACAGGAGACCAGAGGGAGGTCCGCCAGTGGCCGCAGCCATCGCCCCAGCCCCCCTGAACGCGGCGGACCGCTGCGACCGGTGCGGTGCCAGGGCCTACGTGAGGGCCCTGCTCCCCGGCGGTGGGGAGCTGCTCTTCTGCGCGCACCACGGCCGCGAGCACGAGGCCGCGCTGCGGGCGCGCGACGCCGAGATCCACGACTACACCACCCGGCTGGCAGAGACCTCGCCCACGGCACCGGACGACGAGCGCTGACCACCGTGAGCAGCCTTCCGGTCGACGCCGTCACCCTCCTCGCCGGTGTGATGATCGTGGTCGGACTGGTCGGGGTCGTCGTGCCCGTCCTGCCCGGCCTGTTCCTGGCCTGGGCAGGGGTCGGGGTGTGGGCCGTCGACCGGCAGGACACGACCGGATGGGTCGTGCTGGCCGTCGCCACCGCGCTGGTGGTGGTCGGCAGCGTCGTGAAGTACCTGCTCCCGGGACGTCGCCTGCGCACCTCCGGGGTGCCGTGGACGACCCTCGCCCTCGGCGGGGTGCTCGGGGTCGTCGGCTTCTTCGTGATCCCGGTGGTCGGGCTGGTCGTGGGGTTCGTCCTCGGCGTGTACCTGGGGGAGCTGGCCCGGCTCGGCGGCGACCGCCGGGCCGCGTGGCCGTCGACGCGCGCGGCCCTGACCGCGGTCGGCTGGAGCATCCTCATCGAGCTCGCCACCGGCCTGCTCGTCGCGGCCACCTGGGTCGCCGGACTCGTGCTGGGGTGACCGTCCGCGTCCGTATCGCGGAGGACCACCACCCGACCTGCCCCGAGCTGTGACGAATCGCCCAGTTACGGGGAGCGGATCCTGTGAGCCGGGCAACGATTCGGCACCGTACTGTCGGAACGCCGCGCGTTGCTGGACACTGGGTCACCTCACGTCGACCACGTCGCAAGGGTGATCACGCTCCGGGGATGCCGGTGTCTCCGGGACGATCGGGATGGCAGGAGCATGGAGCAGACACCCGCTCGCCCCGTCCTCGCCGTGGTCACCGGGGTCGAGGAGTACCAGACGCGCCTCCTCAGGGGGATCGGGGCCGGCCTCGTCCCCCACGGCGTCCCGCTGCTCGTCCACGCCAACGACCCGTCGGTCAACAGCGTCCCCCCGCTGCTGCGGCGGCTGCTGCACGCCGGCGGCTTCAGCGGGATCGTCACCGCGCCGGGAGTCACCACGGAGGAGGAGCGCCAGCTCATCGAGCTCCTGGACACGCTCGACCTGCCGGTCGTGCACATCGGGCAGGACGTCCCCGACGCGATCACCGTCCACGCCGACAACGTCGCCGGGATGAGGGCCCTCATGGCCCACCTGCTCGACGAGTGCGGGGCCAGGAACCCGGCCATGGTGCGGGGTATGGCCCACCAGCCGGACGCGGCGACCCGGGAGCAGGTGTTCCGGGACGAGCTCCGGCGTCGGGGGATCTCCGTCCAGGAGGAGCTGATCGTCGACGGGCGGTCGACCTACGACCACGCGTACGAGGCGACGAGGGCGCTGTTCGGCGAGCACCGCGACATCGACGTCGTCGTCGCGGTCAACGACTCGTCCGCCTTCGGGGTCCTCGACGCGCTGACGGACATGGGCTACGAGGTCCCGGCCGACGTGATGGTGACCGGGTTCGACGACGACCCGGCCGCCGCCCTGCACTGGCCGGGGCTGACGACGATCGACCAGGACGTCGAGGGGCAGGGCCGGCTCGCCGCGGCGCTGCTCATGGAAGAGATCACCGGGCACCGGGCGGATCGCGGCCGGGTGGTCCCGTCCCGGCTCGTCGTCCGCGGCTCCACGCAGCCCGGGGGCGACCGGGGGGGTGACCGGCTCGCCGAGGCCCACGCCATGAACCGGGCCATCCAGGGCCACGTTGCCGCCCGGGACGCCGTGCTCGGTCTCAACCGGGTGATGAACCGGTGCCGGTCCATGGACCGGGTCGCCACCGCCCTGGCGTCACGCCTCGACAACCTCGGCATCCGCCGCTGCTTCCTCGCCGTCTACGAGTCGGTCGGCAGCGAGATCCCGGTCACCGGCGAGCGCGCCCGCCTCATCCTCGACTACCGCGACGGGAAGACGACACCGGTCGACGACGAGGTCTTCCCGACGCACCAACTGCTCCCGGAGCCGCTGCGGACCGAGCTGCAGCAGGGGATGATCGTCCTGCAGCCGCTGTCCGGTCTGGACCGGGATCTCGGGTACGTGCTCTACGAGCAGGTGCGCGGGGTGACCCGGGTGGCCGAGGCACTGCGCCACGACCTGTCGCGCACCCTCGACTCGGTGGCCAGCACGCAGTCGCTGGAGGACCACGCCGCGACGCTGGAGGCGCTGGTCGCCCAGCGGACCCAGGAGCTCAAGCGGGCCAACGCCGAGCTGCAGCGCTCGCTCATGGTCGACGGCCTCACCCGGATCGCCAACCGGATCGCCTTCGAGCGCCACCTCGAGGCCCAGTGGAAGGAACTGGACGGCCGCGAACTGGCGTTGCTCATCCTCGACGTCGACCTGTTCAAGGCCTACAACGACCGGTACGGGCACGTGCACGGCGACGAGGCGCTGAAGATCGTCGCCTCCTGCCTCCAGGAGTCCGCACGGCACCCCGGCGACCTGGCCACCCGGTACGGGGGCGAGGAGTTCGCGGTGGTGCTCCCGGACAGCGGCGTCGAGGCGGCCTCGGCCGTGGCGACCCGGTTCCGCGCCCTCCTCGCCGAGGCCGCCATCCCGCACAGTGCGTCCTCGGTCGCCCCCGTGGTCACCGCCAGCATCGGCATCGCCGTCGCCAGGGTGCGTCCGGGGCTCAGCCTCGCGGTCGTGGTCAACGCCGCAGACCAGGCCCTGTACCGGGCCAAGGCCCTCGGCCGGAACCGGATCGCCTTCGCCGACCGGATCTGACGGTCGTGCCACGCCCGGAGCCGATCACGGGCCGGGCCGCTCCCGCCACGTGGGCGACGACGTGCCGGCCGGGTCGGGGCGGCGGCTCAGTCCAGGTAGTCGCGCAGGACCTGGGAGCGGCTCGGGTGGCGCAGCTTCGACATGGTCTTGGACTCGATCTGCCGGATCCGCTCCCGGGTGACCCCGTAGACCTTCCCGATCTCGTCGAGGGTCTTCGGCTGGCCGTCGGTGAGGCCGAACCGCATCGAGACCACGCCGGCCTCGCGCTCGGACAGGGTGTCCAGCACCGAGTGCAGCTGCTCCTGGAGCAGGGTGAAGCTCACCGCGTCCGCCGGAACCACGGCCTCGGAGTCCTCGATGAGGTCGCCGAACTCGCTGTCGCCGTCCTCACCGAGCGGGGTGTGCAGGGAGATCGGCTCGCGACCGTACTTCTGGACCTCGATGACCTTCTCCGGGGTCATGTCGAGCTCGCGGGCCAGCTCCTCCGGGGTCGGCTCGCGGCCGAGGTCCTGCAGCATCTGTCGCTGCACCCGGGCCAGCTTGTTGATGACCTCGACCATGTGCACCGGGATCCGGATGGTCCTGGCCTGGTCGGCCATCGCCCGGGTGATCGCCTGCCTGATCCACCAGGTGGCGTAGGTGGAGAACTTGTAGCCCTTGGTGTAGTCGAACTTCTCGACCGCCCGGATGAGGCCGAGGTTGCCCTCCTGGATCAGGTCGAGGAACAGCATGCCGCGGCCCGTGTACCGCTTGGCCAGCGAGACCACGAGCCGGAGGTTCGCCTCCAGCAGGTGGTTCTTGGCCCTGCGCCCGTCCTCGGCGATCCATGCCAGCTCCCGACGCAGCTTGACGTCGAGTCGCTCGCCGGAGTTGAGCTGCTCCTCGGCGAACAGGCCGGCCTCGATCCGCTTGGCGAGCTCCACCTCCTGCTCGGCGTTGAGGAGGGCCACCTTGCCGATCTGCTTGAGGTAGTCCTTCACCGGGTCGGCGGTGGCACCCGCGGTGGCGACCTGCTGGGCGGGAGCGTCGTCGTCGTCGTCGGAGAGGACGAAGGCGTCCTCCTCGACGGGCGCGGCGGACTTGCCCTTCTCCTTGCCGCCCTTGCCGGCGGGACCCGGCTCCGGCTCCTCGAGATCCTCGATGACGAGGTCGTCGACCACGAGGTCCTCGACGTCGACGTCCGCCGCCTCGGCGTCCAGGTCGGCGTCCGGTTCCCCGGCCGGGCCGTCCTTCGCCTCCGCCGGGTCGCCCGCGGCCTTCTTCGCGGCGGCCCCGCCCTTCGAGGTCTTCTTCGCAGCAGCCTTCCGGGCGGGCTTCGCCTTCGCCGCGGCGCCGGCGGGCTTCCGGGAGCCGGTGGCCTCGGGCGCGGTCGGCTCCTCGTCGGCCGCCACGGCCTCGACGGCGGCGGTCTCCTCCGCAGCGGCCTTCCGGCGGCTTCCCTTCGCGGTCTTCGTCGTCCGCGCGGTCGTCGACCGGGTCGTGGCCCCGCCGGTGTCCGGGGACTCCGGCTCCCCCTCGGCCGCGGGAGGGGCCGCCTTCGCCCTGGCCTTGGGACGGCGGGCCGTCGAGGCGGAGGCCGTGGCCGCGGAACGGGTGCTGGACGCCGGGACAGCCCGGCGGGACGCGCCCTCCGCCGGGATGGCGACGGTCACGCCGGCATCGTCGAGTGCCCTCAGCACCGCTTTCATCCGCGGCATCGGCACCGCGGCCTGCTCGCAGGCGGTGCGCAGAGCCTGCGCGTCCACGCTGCCTCGGGTGGAACCGAGACGCAGCAGCTCCTGGAGCGCCGGGTGGCTGAACTCAGGGGGAAGAGGCCGGGAGGTCGGAACCGACGACACGGACAACCTTTCGTCGACACGTTGTGGGCGCCCCGGGCCGGGACGTCGCGGGTGGTCTGCAGTGGCAACGGAACCAGGGCCGGATCAATGCCCGAACCCCGCGGTCAACTCTCCATTCTGGCACGATCCCGGAACTGGTCGCGCCCAGCCCGTCCCCGCGGGGTCGCCGGGCCGCTCCGTCGACGACGGGTCAGGACGTCGCCTTGACCGCGAGCACCGGGCAGTGCGCCTCGAGCAGGACCCGCTGGGCGTTGGAGCCCAGGATGAGCTTGCCCACCGGCGACCTGCGGCGCAGGCCGATGACGATGACCTGGGCGTCCACGTCCTGGGCGACGGAGAGCAGGTCGTCAGCCAGCTCCGTGCCCTCGGGCAGGTCGCGGACCTCGTGGGCGACCCCGGCCGCGTCGAGCTCCGACCGGACGGCCGCCAGTTCCTCCTCGGTCCTGGCCAGCTCCGCGGCGTCGACGTCTCCGCCGTGGTCGGAGTTCACCACGACGAGGCCAGTTCCCCGCAGCCGGCACTCGCCGGCAGCCCGGCGCAGCGCCGCTCTGCCCTCCGGAGTCGCCACGTACCCGACCACGACGGCCATCCGCCAGCCCTCCTTGTGCGCCTGTCCGGACCCGGTGCACCACGACCACACCTCAGCCGGTGAACCTACCCGATCGCCCACCGGTCCGCCGCCGAGCCCCGCCGTCGGGCGGCCGGGTCGGCCTCAGGGACGGGACAGGACGCGATCACCCAGCAGATCGTCGACGACGGACCCGACGGCCTCGGTCTCGATGAGGAAGGCGTCGTGGCCGAACGGCGAGCTGATCACCCTGACCGACCCGGCGTCCGGGATCCCCGCGGCGATCTCGCGGTTGAGTTCGACGGGGTAGAGCCGGTCGGAGTCGACGGCCACAACGGCGCTGCGCGCGGTGACCCGGCACAGGGCGTTGGCGACACCCCCGCGACCACGGCCGACGTCGTGGGAGTTCATCGCCTCGGTGAGCACGACGTAGGAGTTGGCGTCGAACCGGTGGACGAGCTTGTCCGCGTGGTGGTCCAGGTAGGACTCGACGGCGTACCGACCACCGTCGCCCAGGGGGTTCTCCCCGGTCTGGGACTTGCGACCGAACCGGAGGTTGAGCTCGTCCGCGGCCCGGTAGGTGGTGTGCGCGATCCGACGCGCGACCCCGAGCCCCAGGTGCGGGCCGGTGCCGGGAGCCGCGTCGTAGTAGTCCCCGCCGCGGAAGCCGGGGTCGGCCCGGACGGCGGCCAGCTGCGACGCGCACCAGGCGATCTGGTCGCCCGTCGCGGCGGCGCAGGCGGCCAGCACCAGCAGCCGCTCGACCCGCCCGGGACAGGTGACGGCCCACTCCAGCGCCCGCATCCCGCCCATCGACCCGCCGAGGACCAGCGCCCAGCGGTCGACGCCCAGCCGGTCGGCGAAGGCTGCCTCGGCCCGGACCAGGTCGCGGATGGTGAGGAACGGGAACCGACTCCCCCACGGCCGGCCGTCTGGGGCCGTCGACGCCGGACCGGTGGTGCCCTGGCAGCCGCCGAGCACGTTCGGCGCGACGACGAACCAGGTCCTGGTGTCGATCGGGCGGCCGGGACCGACCAGCCCCTCCCACCAGCCAGGGGTGGGGTGCCCGGGACCGGCCGGTCCGACGACGTGGCTGTCCCCGGTGAGCGCGTGCAGCAGGAGCACCGCGTTGTCCCGGGCAGGGGACAGCCGCCCCCAGGTCTCGTAGGCGACCCGCACCCGTGGGAGGACCCCGCCTGCCTCGAGGCGGACCTCCCCGAGGTCGAGGAAGCGCCGGTCGCCGGGATGGCCGTCCTCCGGCCACGCCCCCGTCACCGGGGGCGTGGCCGGCCCGACCGCGATCGCCGCCGTCATCGGACGGCCTGGTCCATGCGTGTCCTCCGCGTCGTCGCCTCGGGTGCGCCCGCTGCGTCAGGCGCCCTTCGCCGCCCGGAAGCCGGTCTCCAGGTCGGCCAGGATGTCGTCGATGTGCTCGATGCCGACCGACAGCCGGATCAGGCCGGGGGTCACCCCGGTGGTCGCCTGCTCCTCGGGGCTGAGCTGGCTGTGGGTGGTGGACGCCGGGTGGATCACGAGGCTGCGCACGTCCCCGATGTTGGCCACGTGGCTGTGCAGCCGCAGGGCGTCGACGAACCGCTTGCCCGCCTCGATCCCGCCCACGATCTCGAAGGCCAGCACGGCGCCCGTCCCCTTCGGTGCGTACTTGCGCCCCCGCTCGTACCACGGGCTCGACGGGAGTCCGGCGTAGCTCACGCTCTCGACCTCGTCCCGCCCGGCCAGCCACTCGGCGACCCGCTGGGCATTGGCCACGTGCCGCTCCACCCGCAGGCTGAGCGTCTCGATCCCCTGGGCCAGCAGGAAGGCGTTGAACGGCGAGACGGCCGGGCCGAGGTCGCGGAGCAGCTGCAGGCGGGCCTTGAGGATGTACGCCAGGTTGGCGCCGAAGGCCCCGCCAACCCCGAGGTCACGGGCGTACACCAGGCCGTGGTAGCTCGGGTCCGGCTGGTTGAAGCCGGGGAATCGGTCCTGCTGGCCGGCGAAGTCGAAGGTGCCGCTGTCGACGATGACCCCGCCGAGGGCCGTGCCGTGCCCGCCGAGGTACTTCGTCGTGGAGTGGACCACGATGTCGGCCCCCCACTCGATCGGCCGGATCAGGTACGGGGTGGCCACGGTGTTGTCGATGATCAGCGGGACGCCCACCTCGTGGGCCAGGGTTGCCACGGCCTCGATGTCCAGGATGTCCTGCTTGGGGTTGGAGATGCTCTCGCCGAAGAACGCCTTGGTGTTCGGCCTGACCGCGGCCCGCCAGGAGGCGATGTCGTCGGGGTCCTCCACGAAGGACACCTGGACGCCCAGCTTCGGCAGGTTGTAGTGGAGCAGGTTGTAGGTCCCGCCGTAGAGGCTGGGGCTGGCCACCACGTGGTCGCCCGCCTCGGCGACGTTGAGGATCGACAGCGTCACGGCCGCCTGCCCGCTGGCGACCAGCAGGGCGCCGACCCCGCCCTCGAGGTCGGCGAGGCGCTTCTCGACCACGTCGGTGGTGGGGTTCATGAGCCGGGTGTAGATGTTGCCGAGCTCCTTGAGGGCGAAGAGGTTCGCCGCGTGCTCGGCGTCCCGGAACACGTAGGACGTGGTCTGGTAGATGGGCAGCGCCCGGGCGCCGGTCTCGGCGTCGGGGGTCTGGCCGGCGTGGATCTGACGGGTCTCGAACGACCAACCACTGGTCACGAAGGTCTCCTGGAGGTGGACGGGCGGGCCGTCGCGGCCTCGCCCGGCGGCATCTTCCGCTGGGGGGGTTGCGAGTTGGCCACCATCACGTCGGTGACGGCGAGGACCGCCTGACGGCTGGCGCCGGGAGCACCGTCGCTCCCGGTCAGGACAGGACGGTCAGGAGCGTCACGGGCACATTCGCTGGATCACGGGTAACGGCCTCCTTCGGACGGGGCCCCGCCGTGGGCCCGCGCTTGCCTTCCGCCACCTCGGCGGAAGGCCTGGTCATCACCCGGGGCACCCCACCGCGGTGGAGGGTTGCCGACCAGCGAGCCGGGGCTTGGTGCTGGTGCTCTTGACCGCTCTCGATGATAGATCAGCCTAACCAATCTGAACAGCTGGTCTCGTCATCCGAGACACCGCCCTGATCGGCCCAGCGTGGCGGGACCGCCTCCTCCAGCAGCAGCCCGACGAGGCGGGCGAGCCGGTGCCCCGGCTCCTCGGCGACGGCACGTTCGGCGAGCAGCCGGGCCCGCGCCCCGTCGCCGCTCCACCATGCGGCCCAGGCGAGCACCCCGAGCACGTCCGCGCGCCGGCCGGGCCCGGCCTCCCTGGCTGCCGCGGCCAGCAGGGCCGTTCCCCTCGTCAGCAGCTCCTGGTCAGGGGCTCCGTCGAGCACCGAGCCGGGGACCGGGTGACCCGTCAGCAGGTCCTCCGGCACCCGGCCCGCCCCGGGGACGAGGGTGAGCAGGACGGCGTCCCGCAGCCGGACGTCCCGCAGCGCGGCGGCGAACCCCGACCGCGGGGCGACCGCCGTCCCGCCGAGGACCTCCCGCCAGTGAGCCAGCCAGCCCGAGGCGTCGAGCCGGGGATCGCCGAGCGGCTCGGCGGGCCTCGCCTGCTCCGTCGGTGCCCCGGATCCGGCCGGAGCCGCCGATGCCCCGGATCCCGTCGGAGCCGCCGGCACCTCCTGCTCTCCCGGCTCCCCCGGTCGCGCGGAACCGGGAGGGCCACCGGCCGGCTCCACGTCGGCCAGCAGGGTCGCCTCGTCCGGGGCGAGCACCCGCCCCATGGCCACCATCCGGGCGGCGACCTCGCTGGACTCGACCTCGGCCAACGGGAGTTCCGGACAGCAGCCGTCGACCGCGCAGCGCAGCGAGCCGAAGGTGCTCGGGCCGACGTACAGCGCCTCGGCCAGCGTCAGCCCGGCCGCGGACATCACCCCGGCCGCCACGCGGGCGACCCGCCGCGACACCTCGTGGTCCCGGTCCGTGACCGCGATCACGACGGCCGCGTGCGCCCCCGTCCGCCGGAGGGGACGGACGACGGAGCGGCACACCGCCGTCAGGGTCCGCCGGTCCGCCGCGCCCAGGTCGGCCCGGACCACCAGCCCGGTCCGGCCGCGGACCCCGTCCAGCCCGATGACGACCACGCTCTCCCTCGGCCGGTACCCGAGCTGGTACCAGGCGAGGGCGACGAGTTCCCGGGGACCGCCACGCACGATGGTCATGCCGGGAGGCTGCCGCCCCGCGGGACCGCTCGGAGCCGGTCCCGGCCGGGCTGTGGACGACGTGACGAACGGGGTGCCTGTCGACGACTCGAGCCCGGTGCCCGGCTACTCGACGACCTCTCCGCGGATCACCCGACCGCCTGCCCCGTTCTCCGGGCCCCCGTTCTCCGGGCCCCCGTTCTCCGGGCCCCCGTTCTCCGGGCCCCCGGCGGCCGGGCCCGCACCGGCAGCCTCCCAGGAGAGGTACAGGTCGGTCTCCGACAGGACAGCACCGGTCAACCAGGTGAGGACGACGAGGTCGTCGCCGAGCCCGAGGATCGGGACGAGGATCTCCGGCACGGCGTCGAACGGGGAGACGAGATAGACCAGCGCGGCCGCCATGAGGACGAGCCGGCTCCGGGAGAGGTTCGGGTACCTGCCGGTCAGGCCCCTGCCGATCATCCGCGGCAGGGCGGCGACCCGGGTCGCCAGACCGGGGGCTCCCGGCCGCTGGGAGGCGCGGACCACCGTCCACAGCGCCTTGATCGCGGCGACCCTCCTGACCGGCGTGATGCGACTGCGAGCCATGCCGCCCTCCTCCGTCCGCGGACCGGGAGCCGCAGCCGCCTGCGGGCACCTCGGCGGACTCCTCGACGTCAACGCTGCCATGCTCCGCGGGGTTCCGCACCGGTCACGGCCCGGCGCACCGCTCACGGCCCACCGCCGGTTCGGGGGACCAGCTCCGATCCGGCGTGCGCCGGGGGCGGCCGGAGGCCGGGAGGCGACCCGGCCGGTCCGCGCGGACACCTCAGCCGACGACGGTGGCGTCGCCCCCGTCCCCCTTGGCCGCGTACATCGCCACATCGGCCCGCCGCAGCCAGGCGTCGTCCTCGATCGGCTCGCGCCGCACCGCGACCCCGACGCTCACGGTGACCCTGTCCGCCCTGCCCGAGCCCGACCGCTCCCGCACGGTCTCCCGCAACCGGTCGCCCAGGGCGGCCGCGGCGGTCGCGTCGAGGAGGGCGACGACGACGAACTCGTCCCCGCCCCAGCGCGCGACGATGTCGTCGGACCTCGCCGCCGCGCGCAGCGCCGCGGCGACCCGCCGCAGCACGGCGTCGCCCGCGAGGTGGCCGCAGGTGTCATTGACCTCCTTGAACCCGTCGAGGTCCAGCAGCAGGAGGGCCACGTTCTCCCCTGCGGGACGGCGGCTCGACTCGGCGATGGCCGCCGCCGCGCCGCGCCGGTTCACCAGGCCGGTCAGGGAGTCCAGTGAGGCGGCCCTGGCCAGCAGCCGCCGCTCGTCCGCGCCGCGGAGCAGGTCGACCCGGGCCCGGAAGAGGGCTTCGAGCAGGGCCATGTCGTCCCCGACCCGTTCCTCGGCCAGCCGGACGTACTCCGCTGCGCCGCTGCCCTCGCGCTCGACCTCGGGATGCTCCGCGCGCATCACCTCGTAGGCCAGCACCTGCCGGTCCCCCTCGACCCCGCTGCCCTCGATCTTCGACAGCAGCACCCGACCGGCCTGGACGGCCTCGGCCGACCGCCCCTCGCGGACCAGGGCCCGTACCCACGCCGCCCCCCACAGCAGTTGCGGGGGCACCCCCTCCGTGCCGCGGTCGAGCACCGAGCGGCATCCCTCCAGGCGTTCCATGGCCGCGGCGGAGTCCCCGGTCGCCGCCTCGCGCAGGGCCTGCAGCACCCGTTCCTCGTCGGCCACGACGTGGTAGGAGTCCCCGTCCGACAGCCGGACGGCCCGGTGGATCTCCTGCACCGCCTGCCCCAGCAGGTCGGCGTCCGGGACGTACGGCGGGCGGCGGCCCACCGCCATGCCCGCCACGGCGTGTTCGAGGGCGAGGTTGCTCCACCGGGCGACCCGGTGGTGCCGGGGAAGGAAGGTCTCCACGGCCTCGAGCCGTGACTCGACCCTTCGGGCCTCGTCGGCGACCCCGAACAGCCGCAGCGCGACCCCGAGCGCCCCCAGCGCCCCCTGGATCTCCTGGTTCTCCAGGTCACGGAGCCCCGGCTCCATGGCCAGCGCCTGCGCCAACTGCTCGACGGCCTCCTCCATCCGGCCCTCACGACGGAGCAGGTCGACCAGCAGTGCCCTGCCCTGCAGTCCGGTGGCCATGAGTTCGTGCTCACGGGAGATCGTCACGAGGTCCTGCGCGACCTCGACGGCCGCTGCGGTCTCCCCGGCCATGTGGAAGGCGAGGGCACGGGCGTAGAGGGCGTGGGCCCGCTGTCGGGGACGGGTCTCCTCGGCCAGCACGGCGGCGGTCTGCCGCAGGACGTCGCCCGCGTGCCCGTCCTGCGCCCGGACGATCCAGTCCTCGCCGCGACTCACCGTCGATCCGCCTTCCCGCGCGACCGCGACGAGGCCGCGCACCGTCACCGGCATCGTCTCGCACGTCGCGTCATCAGGGTCACTCGCGGCACCGTGCGTTAACGTCACGATTCGCAGCGTAGCGGTCGGGTGGGGAGGAGCGGGTCGGAGTCGGGGTGATCCCGGACGACGGGACGCCGATCACGCGAGGGCGAGGAACAGCCGCTCCAGCCGGCGCCGGTCGGCGACGCCGTCCTCCCCCGCCACGATGCACTCGAGGAGGCCCGCTGCGATGATCGCGAACCCGGCCCGGTCGACCGCCCGCGCCACCGCCGCCAACTGGGTGACCACGTCGGCGCAGTCCCTCCCCTCCTCGATCATCCGCACCACGCCCGCGATCTGGCCGTGGGCACGTCGCAACCTGCGCACCGCATCGGCGTTCTTCACCGGATCGACCTCCACGACATCCCCTTTCCCTGGCGCCCTCCCGGGAGGTCACGCGCATGCCCCTGGCAACCGAACAGACCAAGTCATATCTTCCCAGCTATTCCGGGATCATATGGTCAGTGAGGTATTTACCATATGCGCTCTGTGACTGTTTAGGATCCGAGGTTCACGAATCAGTGACTGATCCGTCACGCATCGTCGGAGATCGTGCGGGCTCGCGGCTCACCTCCGGTCGACGTGCGACTCACCGCCGGTCGAAGTGCTGGTAGTCCGGGGCCCCGAAGTCCCCTCCCCACCGGAACCCCGCCTCGACGAAGGCCCGGTGCACCGCGTCCCCCCGGCGGATCATCCCCGGACGGGACACCGACCGGTCCAGGAACGCCCTGCCGGCCGGAGGGAGGACCCGGTCGTCGAGGACGTAGGGGTTCTCGACCGGGTTGACGTCGACGGCACGGCCGTAGGCATGGCGTGACCACACCCGCGACGCGGAACCGGCGACGAATCGGCAGTTGAAGGCGGAGGTGTTGTCATCGGCCATGGACGCGTCGTCGTCGGCCCCGTACGCGGTGACGGGCCGGATCCTGCGGACGGGGAAGCGCCGGTCGAACATGCGGGCGAAGACCCGGCGGGCCGCCGGCACCACGTCCCGGTGCAGCACGAGGGTCCCCGTCCGCACCCGGCCGTCGAACCCCCAGTGGGTGAGGGTCACCGCCCTCAGGTCCTCCGGCCCCACCGGACACCCGTCCCGCCAGGACCGACCCAGTTCCCTGGCGGTGACCCGGCGGACCTCCCAGCGGAACTCCCGCGTCCCCGGCACCCGCCCGGTGGTGGTGGTGGCGCCGGGGCGGGTCGCCGTCCCGGAGCCACCCGGGGTAGCGGTCGTCGTGGACACCGCGGCCGGGGGGCCACCGCCGTCCCGCACCGGCCCGGCACGGTGCTCCGGGCCCGCCGTCCCCTGCCCGGCCGCCACCCGGTACCCCGTGACGACGACGGCGACGAGGACCAGAGCGACCGCCACCCGCACCAGCGCCCCGGTCCTGGAGTCGCCC
The DNA here is from genome assembly GCA_012719445.1 of Actinomycetales bacterium. Lineage (GTDB taxonomy): Bacteria > Actinomycetota > Actinomycetes > Actinomycetales > Kineosporiaceae > JAAYAH01. The sequence continues at coordinate 37,707 of JAAYAH010000029.1, forward strand.
GTGAGCACGGCCCTCACCCGCACGCCCGTGCCCCCGTCCGCACCCTCTGCCGAGTCCCGCACGCCCGTCCCCGGCTCATCGGATCGAGATCACGGTGCCGGGTCGCTCCCAGCGCATGATCGCGCGCAGGGCTGTCGCCGAGACGGCGACACATCCCGCGGTCGGCTGCCCGGTGTCCAGGTGGAGGAAGATCGCGCTGCCGAGCCCGGCCGTCCGTTCCTCGTTGTACCCGATCACCTGGGCGAGCCGGTACGCGCGGATCCGCAGCCGCTCGGCGCTGGCCCACCGGCCACGCGCCGGGGCGCGCTGACGGGTGTTGTAGAGCGGGGACGCCGGATCGTCGACCCACACGTCGCGACCGTCCACGGCGAACCAGCCGAGCCGGAGGCCGGGGTCGACTGCGGTGCCGAAGCCCTCCCGCAACGGGAAGGTCCCCGCCGGCGTCCTGCCGTCCCCCTCGCGCTTGGTCCCGGACCGGGCGACCCCGCCACGACCGACCCGCCCGGCGTACGGGCCGAGGTCCCGCCGGTACCCGGCCCCCTCCCTGCGGCAGGCCGACACCTCGGCCCTCGTCCCCCGCGCCAGCACCACCAGGACCCGGGCGGCGACGGCCCCGGGGGGGACCTGGCAGTCGACGGACCGGGTCACCGGCGCCGCGGCGGGGAGCGCGGCCGGCGCGGGCACCCGTGCGTCGGCGCAGCCTCCCGTCCCGACCGGCACGACGACCAGGGCGAGCATCCCGGCGAACGCCCGCA
>JAAYAH010000206.1 GCA_012719445.1 Actinomycetales bacterium
GAGAGTCAGGCGGCGCCGTGCCTGCGGCCACGCCGGCGCAGGGGGGTGACGACGCTGCGCGGGCGGGAGACCCGGTCCTTCCCGTCGCCCCGGCCAGGGCGCCGGCCCCGGTGACCCGCTGCCCGGACCGCCCGCCGGACGAGGTCGTCGAGGTGGGCGTTGACGACACCGGGATGCTCCAGCATCACCAGGTGCCCGGCCGAGGCGACGATCACGTGCTCGGCGCCCGGCAGCATCCGCACGATCTCCTCGCTGTGCGCCACCGGAGTGATCAGGTCACCGTCGCCGACGAGGACGAGGACCTCGATGCCGTCGAGGGCCGCGAGGGCCTCCCGCTTGTCGTGCCCGCCGAACGCGGGCAGGAAGTCCGAGATCACCTTGAACCGGGTCGCCGCGATCATCTCGGCGCAGAACCGGACCAGTTCCTCCGGGACCGGGGAGGCGAAGGAGTACCGCCGGACCAGCACCGTCTCCAGGTCGCTGCCCAGCCGCCTGCCCCGGTCGACCAGCCCCGGCTTCCTGGCCAGCAGGGCCGCCGTCCCGGGCACCAGTCGCGGGACGAACCGGCCGAGGACGGCGATGCCGAGGTCCATGCTGCCCAGCCCGCCGGCGCTGGTGGAGACGAGAGCGACGCCGAGGACCCGGTCGGCGAACAGCTCCGGCTGCTCGTGGGCCAGGGACATGATGGCCATGCCGCCCATGGAGTGCCCGACGAGGATCAGCGGCCCGTCCGGGGCGACGGCGTCGAGGACCCTGGCGAGGTCCCTGCCCGCCTGGTCGATGGTGGCCGAGGCGGGCTCGCCGCTGGCCGAGCGCCCGTGACCGCGCTGGTCCCAGAGCACCACCCGGTACCGTCCGCGCAGCGCCTTGCGCTGGTAGTGCCAGGCGTCCATGGTCAGCGAGTACCCGTGACAGAGCACGACGGTGATCGGCGGCGCGGCGGGCTCCGTCCGCGGAGTCGCCCCGTCCGACTGGGTGTCCGGCTGGGCGTCCGACGGGGGATCCGACCGGAGGGTCGCCCGGGGGTCCGCCTCGTCGACCTCGACGTAGAGCTCGGTCCCGTCGTCGGCCGCGACGGTGTGCTGCTCACCGCGGACTGAGCCGTAGTCCTCGCTCCTCGCGCGACCGCGCCGAGGGAGCACCGGGCGTCCCATCGCCGCCCGCTCGGCGGCCAGCCCCACCGCCGCCCCGAGCCCCGCGGCCGCCAGGCCGACCCCGAGCGAGATCAGGCCGACCCGTGCCCTGGGGCTGCCGGTCACCGGATCCCCCGGGCACGACTCCGGGGCACGGGGGCCGCGGGCATGTCGAGGCCGATCCAGCGCCTGGCGACCCTGGTCCCGATCCGGCTGACGATCTCGTAGCTGATGGTGCCCGCGGCCTCGGCCCAGTCCTGGGCCGTCGGGGCGCCGTCGCGACCGTCACCGAACAGCACGGCGGTGTCCCCCGGCTCGACCCCGGTGCCGTTGCCCGGATCACCCAGGTCGATGACCACCTGGTCCATGCACACCCGGCCGCAGATCCGGTACCGGCGCCCGCGGACCTGGATCGGCCCGGTGTTGCCTGCGTGCCGGGGCACGCCGTCGGCGTACCCGAGCGGGACCACGGCCAGCGTGGTGTCGGCCGGGGTGGTGTAGGCGTGCCCGTAGGAGACCCCCGCCCCCGAGGGCACGGACTTGACCATGACGATCCGGCCGAGCAGGGTCATCGCCGGTCGCAGCCCGAACCGCTCGGGACCGGCGAGCTGGGGCACCGGGGACAGCCCGTAGACCGCCAGCCCCGGCCGGACCAGGTCGAACCGGGTCTCGGGGTCGGTGAGGGCTGCCGCGGAGTTGGCGAGGTGACGCACCTCCAGCCGGGCCCCCCGCCGGGCGCACAGGTCCAGCGCCTCGACGAAGCGCGCCGTCTGTGCCCGGACGGTGGGGTGGGCCGGCTCGTCGGCCCAGGCGAAGTGGGAGAAGGCGCCGACCACCTCGACCAGCCCTTCCGCCTGCAGCTTCAGCGCGGCGTCCAGGAGGTCCGGCAGGTCGGCCGCGGTGGCGCCGTTGCGGTGCAGCCCGGTGTCGATCTTGAGGTGCACGCGCGCCGTCCGGCCGGTGTCCCGGGCGGCGGCCGCGATCTCCTCCAGGGCCCAGATCGCACTGACCCCGAGGTCGACCCCCTCGGCAACGGCTTCCGGATAGACGTCACCCGGCACCGTGAGCCAGGCGATCAGGGGCGCGGAGATGCCGGCCGCCCGCAGGACCAGCGCCTCGGCCGGCTGGGCGACCCCGAGCCAGGACGCGCCGCCCGCGAGCGCCGCCCGTGCGCTCGGCACCAGGCCGTGCCCGTAGCCGTCGGCCTTCACCACGGCCATCACCCCGGCGTTCCCGGCACGCTCCCGCAGCGCCGCGACGTTGTCCCGGATCGCGTCCAGGTCCACGACGGCGCAGGCAGGCAGACCGGCGGGCAGCATGGTGCGGGGCACGGTACCCGCCGTGCCCGTCATCGTGGAACCCGAAACCGCCCCCGATCCGGTACCGGCCCTCCCCTGACCCTTCATCGGCCCCAGTCTGGCAGGGCGGACACGATCCGGGGCACGGCTGCGGCGACGTCACCCGCGGCGAGGGGTCCGCCCCGGGACGCCAGGGTCGCGGCGAGACCGTGGACGAGGGCGGCGAGGGCGCCGGTGGTCACCGGGTCGAGCCCGGCGGCGAGGAGGGTTCCGGCGATCCCGGCGAGGACGTCCCCCGCCCCGGCCGTGGCCAGCCAGCTCGGCGCGCCGTCCTGGCTGACCGCCCGGCCGTCGGGGGTGACCACGACGGTCACCGACCCCTTGAGCAGGACCGCGGCGCCGGTGGCCGCCGCGGCCGCCCTGGCATGGTGCAGCGGCCTCGCCTCGACGTCGGCCCTGGACGGCGAGCCCTCCCCGAGCGTCGTCAGCAGCCGGGCCAGCTCACCGGCGTGCGGGGTCAGCAGCAACTGCGCGGGGACCGGGTCGGCGGCGAGCAGTCGCTCGGCGACGACGTCGAGGGCTCCGGCATCCGCGACGCAGGGCAGGCCGGTGTCGAGGGCGTCGTGCAGGCGCTCCCGCTGCGCGTCGTCCCGGTCGGGGTCGATGCCGCTGCCCAGGGCGTAGGCCTGGACCCGCCCGGCGCCGGCGACGACCTCGGGCCGGTGCGCGAGCACCTGCCGGGCGACCTGCTCCGCGCCGAGGTAGCGGACCATGCCCGCACCGGAGCGCACCGCGCCGGAGCAGACCAGGACCGCGGCCCCCGGGTAGGCGGGCGACCCGGCGACGACGCCGACAACGCCCCGCCGGTACTTGTCGTCGGTCGCCCGGGGCCACGGCCAGGCCGCAGCGGCGTCCGCGAGGGTGAACCGGCGGACCGACGGGCCGCAGGGGGCCGAGTCGGCCAGGTGGGGGCCGAGGCCGATGTCGACGACCTCGACCCGGCCGGCGGCACGGGCTGCGGGCGGGAGCAGCAGGCAGGGCTTGGCCGCTCCGAAGGTCACGGTGACGTCGGCGGTGACGTGGGGGGCCGGGGTCTCACCGGTGTCGGGGGCGACACCGCTGGGCAGGTCGACCGCCACCACCGGGGTGGTGGCCGGGACGGCGGCGACCAGCGAGGCCGCGGGCTCGCGCAGCCCCGGCGACCCGCCGAGGCCGACCAGGCCGTCCACGACGAGGTCGGCCCTCCGGCACGCCTCGGCACCGGCACCGGCTCCGGCCGTGGCGTCGACGGCCCGACCCCCGGCCGCGAGCAGCGCCGCGAGCCCCTCCGGGTGGGCGGAGCCGGCGGTGAGCACGGCGTCCACCCGCGCCCCGCGAGCGGCCAGCCGCTGCCCGGCCCACAGGGCGTCACCGCCGTTGTTCCCGGCCCCGACGAGCAGCACGACCCGGGCACCTGTCACCCGGGAGCGCCGTTCCCCGAGCACCCGGGCGCACGCCGTGGCCACCCCGGCCGCAGCCCGCTGCATGAGCGCACCGACCGGCACCTCGGCCAGCCGGGCCTCCTCGGCCCGGCGCACGTCCTCGACGGTGTAGGCCTCGATCATGGCGTCCTCCGCTCGGCGATCACCACCGCGCTGGCGATCCCCGCGTCGTGGCTCAGGGACACGTGGAAGGTGTCGGCGCCGAGCTCGGCCGCCCGGGTGGCGACGGTGCCCGCGACCTCCAGCCGGGGGCGGCCGTCCTCCTCCCGCCGCACGGTGACGTCCGTCCAGCGCAGCCCGACCGGAGCACCGAGCGCCTTGGCGACGGCCTCCTTCGCCGCGAACCGGGCGGCGAGGCTTCGGACCGGGAGGTCCCGCTCGGCCTCGGTGAACAGCCGGACCCGCAACCGGGGGGCGCGTTGCAGAACGGCGGCGAACCGCTCGACGTCCACCACGTCGATGCCGACACCGATGATCACGCCTCGTAGCCTGGCACACCTCGCCGCGCGGCGCCGCCCGCGGGCGGCCTCACTCCACCGTGACGGACTTCGCCAGGTTGCGCGGCTGGTCGACGTCCAGCCCCTTGGCCGCGGCCAGTTCGCAGGCGAAGACCTGCAGCGGGACCACGGTCACCAGCGGTGCGAGCAGGGTCGGGGCCGCCGGGACGTGGATCACGTCGCTGGCGTAGGGCACCACGTCGGTGTCGCCCTCCTCGGCGATGACGATGGTCCTGGCACCCCGGGCGTTGATCTCCTGGATGTTCGAGACGACCTTGCTGTGCAGCGGGTCGCGCCCCTTCGGCGACGGCACGACGACGAACACCGGCTGCCCGGGCTCGATGAGCGCGATCGGCCCGTGCTTGAGCTCACCCGCGGCGAACCCCTCGGCGTGGATGTACGCCAGCTCCTTGAGCTTCAGCGCCCCCTCCATGGCCACCGGGTAGCCGACGTGGCGGCCCAGGAAGAGCACCGAGCGGCTGTCCGCCATCCAGCGGGCCATCTGCCGGACCTGCCCCAGCCCGTCCAGCACCTTCTGGATCTTGTCGGGCATGGCCTGGAGCTGGGTGAGGATCTCCCGGATCTCTGCCTGGGCCTTGGTCCCGCGCAGCTGGGCGAGGTAGAGCCCGAGCAGGTAGCAGGCGGTGATCTGGGCGAGGAAGGCCTTCGTCGACGCGACCGCGATCTCCGGTCCGGCGTGCGTGTACAGCGCGGCGTCCGACTCACGGGGAATGGTCGACCCGTGCGTGTTGCAGATGGCGACCACCCTGGCCCCCAGCTCCCGCGCGTGCCGCACCGCCATGATCGTGTCCATGGTCTCCCCCGACTGGGAGATCGCCACGACCAGCGTCCGCCCGTCCACCACCGGGTCCCGGTAGCGGAACTCGTGCGCCAGCTCCACCTCGCACGGGATCCGGCACCAGTGTTCGATCGCGTACCGGGCGACCATGCCGGCGTAGGCCGCCGTCCCGCAGGCGATGATCACGATCTTGTCGACGGCCCGGAGGACGGACTCGTCCATCCGCACCTCGTCGAGGAGGAGGCGACCGGCCGGGTCGGTCCGCCCGAGCAGGGTGTCCGCGACGGCGTGCGGCTGCTCGTTGATCTCCTTGGCCATGAAGCTCGGGAAGCCGCCCTTCTCGGCCGCCGCGGCGTCCCAGTCCACGACGTAGCGCCGCCCCTCGACCGGGACACCGGCGAAGTCGGTGACCTCGACGCCGTGCGGGGTGATCACCACCACCTGGTCCTGCCCCAGCTCCAGGGCCTGGCGGGTGTGCCCGATGAAGGCCGCGACGTCCGATCCGAGGAAGTTCTCCCCGTCGCCGAGCCCGACGACCAGCGGGGAGTTGCGGCGGGCGCCCACGATCGTGTCCGGGACGTCGGCGTGCACCCCGAGCAGGGTGAACGCGCCCTCCAGCCGGCGTGCCACCACCCGCATGGCCTCGCCGAGGTCCCCGGTGCCGGTGAAGGCCCTCGCCAGCAGGTGGGCCGCCACCTCGGTGTCGGTCTGGCTCGCGAACGAGACGCCCTCGGCCACCAGCTCGGCCTTCAGCTCGGCGAAGTTCTCGATGATCCCGTTGTGGATGACGGCCACCCGGCCCTCGCCTGCCAGGTGGGGGTGGGCGTTGGCGTCGGTCGGCCCGCCGTGGGTGGCCCAGCGCGTGTGGCCGATCCCTGTCGTCGCGGGCGGGGGCGGGTCGTCGGCCAGCGCGGACTCCAGGCAGCCCAGCTTCCCGGACCGTTTCTCCAGCACCAGGCCCTGCGCCGTCTGCAACGCCACCCCGGCCGAGTCGTAGCCGCGGTACTCCAGCCTGCGCAGCCCGTCCAGCACGACGTCCAGCGCCTGCGTCCCGGACGAGCCTGACCCGACGAAGCCCACGATTCCGCACATGGACTCCAGCGTATCCACGGTGTCGGAGGTTCGTTCGGTGGCGACCGATCCGCCCGTCGGGCCGGGACAGGGCACAATGCCCTCGTGCCGCCTCTCTCCGCACGTGAGCAGGACACAGCGACCCGCGAGGCGAAGGCCCGTGGGACCGGAGCCTCCCGGACGCCACCGGCCCCCCTCGCGAACGGCGCCCGGAGCGCCACCCGGGCCAGGAGGTCGGGCGGCGCGAAGGGCAGGCCCCAGCAGCACCGCCCGTCACCCGGAGGGGTCGCCCGTCTCGTCGGCTCGCCCTTCGTCGACCTCGACCGTGCCGCCTGGAGCCGGCTGCGGGACACCACCCCGACCACCCTCACCGAGGACGACGTCGCCGGCCTCCGCGGACTGGGCGAGGTCGTCGACCTGCACGAGGTCCAGGAGGTCTACCTCCCGCTGTCGCGCCTGCTGACCCTCTACGTGCGCGGGGTGGAGCAGCTGCACTCGGCCACGTCGACCTTCCTCGGCGAGGCCCCGGAACGTACCCCGTTCGTCATCGGCATCGCCGGCTCGGTGGCCGTCGGCAAGTCGACGACGGCGCGCATCCTGCGTGAGCTGCTCTCCCGGTGGCCGGACACCCCGCGGGTGGAACTGATCACCACCGACGGGTTCCTGCTGCCGAACGCGGAGCTGGCCCGGCGCGGGCTGATGGAGCGCAAGGGGTTCCCCGAGTCCTACGACCGCAGGCGGCTGCTGCGCTTCGTCAGCGACGTGAAGTCGGGCATCCCCGAGGTCAGGGCCCCGGTCTACTCGCACCTCAGCTACGACATCGTCCCCGGTGCCGAGATCGTCGTCCGGCGCCCCGACGTCCTCATCGTCGAGGGACTCAACGTGCTCCAGCCGGCCCGGCCCGGCCCGGCAGGCAGGCAGGGGGTCGCGCTCAGCGACTTCTTCGACTTCTCGGTCTACGTCGACGCCCGTACCGACGACGTCAGGACCTGGTACGTGAACCGCTTCCTGCGGCTGCGGGAGACCGCCTTCAGCCGTCCGGAGTCCTTCTTCCACCGCTACGCGACCCTGTCCGACGCCGAGGCCGCCGGCCGGGCCGAGCAGATCTGGCGCGACATCAATGAGAAGAACCTGGTGGAGAACATCCTGCCGACCCGGGGACGTGCAACCCTCGTCCTCATGAAGGGGCAGGACCACGCGGTCAGCCGTATCCGGCTGCGCAAGCTGTGACCGCTCCTGGCCTGCCCTCCGCGGTCCGTCATCGGAGCGCGCCGTGATCCACCTGCGGGTCATCGTCCCCGCCGCGGCATCGTCGCAGGTCGTCGGGTTCCTGCGCGGTGACGTGCGAGTGACCAACCTGGTCGTCCTCCCCGGGGCCGCCCAGGACCCGGAGGGCGACGCGGTGTTCTGCGACGTGGCCAGGGAGGCGGCCTCCGACATCGTCGACCGGCTCCGCGCGCTCGGGGTGAACAGGTTCGGCTCCCTCGCCCTCTCCGAGGTCGCAGCGGCCCCCTCCGAAGGAGCCCGGCGGGCCGAGGCGGCCGCGCCCGGCTCCCCTGAGGACGCCATCGTGTGGGACGTCGTCGTGGAACGCGCGACATCCGACGCCAGGACGTCCTGGTCGTTCTACGCGTTCCTGTGCCTGGCCACCCTCATCGCGTCCATCGCCGTGATCACCGACTCCTCGATCCTCGTCGTCGGGGCCATGGTCGTCGGCCCGGAGTTCGGGCCGGTGGCCGCGATCGCCGTCGGGCTCGCCCTCCGCCGGCCGGGGCTCGTGGTCCGGTCCGTCCGGCTCCTGCTGCTCGGGTTCCTCACCGCTGTCGCCGTCACCGCAGCTCTCGCCCTGCTGGCGCGGCTGGCGGGTTGGGTGTCTCCGGAGGACGTACTGCGGGCCCGCCCGCTCACCGGCTTCATCTGGAGACCGGATCGTTGGTCGGTCGTCGTGGCGCTGCTCGCGGGAGCGGCCGGTGTGCTCTCGCTGACCGCCGGCCGGTCCAACGCCCTGGTCGGGGTGTTCATCTCGGTGACGACGGTGCCGGCGGCGGGCAACCTCGCCCTGGCGGTCGCCCTCGGCGTCGGCGAGGAGATCAGCGGCGCGCTGCTCCAGCTCGCGGTGAACCTCACCGGGATGGTCGCCTCGGGAACCGCGGTGCTGTGGTTCCAGTACGCCGCGGTGCGACGAGGACGTCGCTGGCGGGAGCACCGCCTCCGACCGGTCGACGCCACGCCCGCCTGATCACCGGGAGCCGCCGGAACGCCGAGACCGGAGGTGGCGCGGATAGTCGTCCACACCACCTCCGGTCGGAACCGGATCAGCGGGCCCCGGTCGGCCGACGCCGGGTGACCGGCCGGGGCGAGCTCCCGCCTCGGGCTGCTAGCGCTGCAGGGTGAGCAGGCCGGGCCGCCACGGGATGCTGTTGTAGTCGCTGTAGGAGCCCGGGGAGTAGCCCTGGTAGAGCAGTTGCAGGTTGCACGGGTCGACGGTCTTGGTCTGGTCGGGGTTGTTGCGGACCAGGTCGCCGTGGCTGATGTCGTTGGTCCACGAGGCGTTGGCGTTGGCCTTGCCGGCGAAC
>JAAYAH010000207.1 GCA_012719445.1 Actinomycetales bacterium
ACTCGTACAGATCGACAGCCTGCCGACGGAACTCATCGGAGTAGCTCTTGCGGGCCATGTCCTGGATCATCTCGCTCTCTCCAGCACGTGCTGGATTCAGCGTGTCCAAGATCCGGGGTCAGGTCCCTGTCGCGCATCACCCGGCAGAGGACACCTTGCCGACGCGCGTCGCGGGTGTCCGCGCATGTCCGCGCAGCACTGCCGAATTGACCTCTTTGAGATCCAGGCGTCGCTGACGCGGCGCGCCGCCGGCTACGGCCCGGCGGGCATGCGGCACCTCCGGCACTCGCCCACGGTCACGAAGGTGATAGCCAGGGTGTGGCCGACCAGACGGGCACGAAGCGGATCAGTCAGGCGGTCGCGCAGGATGTCGGAGGACACGTCGGTGTCCAGGCCGATGACGCTCACGCGATGTCGGCTCGCCGGGAGGCGTACAGGTCGGTCAGGAACTCGTCGTAGTCCTCGTCGGAGTCCCACAGCTCCGGATGCGCCAGTTCCCGCAGCGAGGTCACCGAGGCGACCCCCTGCTGCCGGGCCAGTTCCTCGGTCGGCATGTCTCGTTCGACGGGCCACTCGGGGACCCGATCAGTGATCTCACCCATGGTGCCCACCTCCCTCGCTCGTATCGAGCGAGGGAGGTGAACCTCACGGCGACAGGTCCGAGACCACGTCGGGCCGGGGGTGGGGCTCGGGTCGTGTCGTTGTCGGCGACTGGCGACCTGGGTTGACCGGAGGACCAGGCATCCCAGTGCACATCCAGGGCACGGAGGCCAGCGGGACTTGTGACCAACTGTTGGCGCCGGTGTTCAGAGCGGCCCGGCCACGAAGTACCAGCGAGCCATACCACCGCCGCCGACGACAGCGGTGAGGTCGAGGAGCAGGGAGCACCACTCCCACCGGCTGCGGTGAGGACCGGGATAAGGGCCATCGGGCAGGGGGCGAGGCTGGGTCAAGGGGCAGGGGCCAGAGGGCTGGATCAGCGGCGGGTTCGGAGCCGCGGGGTTGCGGGAGGCGGGGTTCGCTTGACCCGGGTTCCGGTGCCGCCGTGCAGATCTGGTTGCGGCCCTGCGCCTTGGCCCGGTACATGGCCTGGTCGGCATGCTCCAGGAGGGTCCACGGTCCGACGGCGTCCTGGGGCCGGCCGACGGCTATACCGATGCTCACCGTCACCACCGGGGCGACGGTCGAGGCGGCGTGCGGGATCGCGGCCCGGGCAAGCGACTCCATGAACCGCTGCGCGACGAGCCGGGCGGAGCCCAGGTTGGCGCCGGGCAGGGCCAGGACGAACTCCTCGCCGCCGTAACGGCACGCGAGATCCTGGGGGTACCGCGCGGCTCCGGCCAGGTAGTGGGCAACGATCCGCAGCGCCTCATCGCCCTTGAGGTGCCCGTAGTGATCGTTGTAGGCCTTGAACAGGTCCACGTCGACCATCAGCAGGGCCAGCTCACCGTCGGCGCGGGCCAGCGCCCCCCATTGGATGGCGAGGTGTTCCTCGAGGTGGGCCCGGTTGGCGAGCTGGGTCAGGCCGTCGCTCATGGCCCTCCGGTGCAGCTCGCTGATCGCCTGCTGGAGTCGTTCCTCCGCCTGGGCCTGTGCCTGCATGCTGAACAGGACCCCGAGGGCACGGTTGAGATCCGTTCTCAGCCACTCGGTCACCTGGCTCGGACCGTGGCTCTGTTCGAACAGGATGTACCCCAGCTCGCGATCGCTTGCGCGAAGCGGCTGGAACACCAGGACCCCTGACTCCAGCTCGCCCTGGAGCGCCGTTGGCAGGAGCCGCCCGATGGGGTAGACCTCCGACGACACCGGCCCGGATGCGCCGTGACGGTAGTTGAGGATGAGCCGGGCCCGCAGCCCGTCGTCGTTCGCCGGGCCCGGCTCCGGGGAGTCGTCGCCCGAATGAGCGGGACGGCTCAGCGGGTCGTCCGTGTAGACGGCCAGGAAGCACCGGTCGACCCCGAGCCGCGGCAGGGGACCCTCCGCCAGGGAGTCGGCGACCTCCGCCAGGGACGTACACCGACTCATGTCCAGGGTCAGCGCCCACTGCGCGTTCCGGGCGGCCAGCTGCACCTGCGCCGTCTGCGCGAGGTCGACGGCGGCGGCGAACCTCTTCGGATCGCCGGGTGACGCAGGACCCGGGAGGGCACGAGGATCTCGCCCCCGGGCTGCACACCGTCGATCTCCGCGAGCAGCCGTTCCGCCGCAGCCGCGCCCTGCTCGCGCAGCCGCGGATCGACCGTCGTCAGGTCCGGCCAGCTCAGCGCCGACGCGTCGTTGTCGAACCCGGTGACCAGGACGTCGTCGGGAACCCGCAGCCCCTCGTCGGCCACGGCCGCCAGCGCCCCCAACGCCGACAGGTCGTTCGAGGCGACGACGGCGTCGACGTCCCGCCGACGCCGGAGCAGCGCCCGCAGCTCCCGGTAGGTGGTCTCGTGCCAGAAGGCGCCCTCGAAGACCAGTTCCTCGTCCACCGGGATCCCACGGGCCGCGAGTTCCTCGCGGAACACCTGCTCACGGAGCACGGAGTCCGGCTGGTGCGGGATCCCCCGCGCCAACGCGAGGCGCCGGACGCCACGCTCGTCCAGGAGATGACCCATCAACGCCTGCATCCCGATCCGGTCATCGCTGCGGATACTCGTCTTTCCCGGCGAACAGGCCGAGATCCGGACCACGGGGATCTCCAACTCGTCCAGCAGCCCGGCGAGATCCGTCTCCGCCTGCGTCGACGAACTGGGGGCTGCGATCACCCCGTACGGCGACGTCGTCCGGAGGAGCTGCGCCACGGAGACGGGCATCGCCTGGTGGAAGGGGTCGAAGGTGCTCACGACCAGGGTGAACCCGTGCGGCGCCAGGACTCCGAGAACGCCACGCACCAGCTGCTGCGGGTAGTCGTCGAAGGCCGCGGTCATCACCATGGCCATACGTGACCGGGGTACGCCCATGATCTCCCCACAAGGTGCTCTCGCACGGCCACCGCGACGAACCGGCAGCCCCCTGGCCCTGGCCAGCATCCGTCGCGAGTCCGGACGGGCAACCATCGACACCGGATGGGACGTTCTTGAGGCCCGGCGCTGCCGCCGCGAGGAGCGGGCGCCGTCGTCACGGCCGTCGTCACGGCCGTCGTCGCACCCGGCTGCGCCTGGTCGCGCCGACGTGGGACAGCGGCGACCGGTCGCCCTCCGGCCACCCGGCCGCCACCTGATCAGCCGGGGAGCGACTCCCCGGTGACCCCGGACGCGGCAGCTGACCGGCTCGCGGCCCGGCGTCGCAGGAGCGTCCACCCGGACAGCACGACCAGTCCCAGCACGACACCCTGCGCCACGAAGATGAACGCGTCCTGGGCCACGCCGTACAGCGAGTCCGCCAAGCCCCACGGACCGTGGGTTGAGCCCCCCTCGGCTGCCGCGAACTCCTCGAAGGGATCCCCGGACACGGTCACGGCCTGGACGAGGAGCAGGAGCGCGCCACCGAACATCCACAGGGGGGAGTCCTCGCGCACCCGGTACACGGCCTTGCGGGACAGGTACGCGATCAGACAGCACCCGAACACGACGATCACATCAATGATAACGGCGATCATGAACTCGCCGAGGCCCGAGGCCGCGTTCTCCGCGGTGTCGAGGATCAGCCCGAAGGACACGGCCGGCACCACGAGAGCCATCCAGATCACGCAGTAGGCAGCCAGCAGGGCAGCCGCGGCGAGGATGATCCGGGGCGTGGAGGGAGACACCTCGTCCCGCCACAGCCTCCTGAGGGATCTTCCGTACAGCACCGGCAGGACGATGGTGGCCGCCAACGCCGTCAGGCCGATGAGTACCCCCACGACCCGCCCGACGGCATACCCCGCCTCGTAGGAATCCGCCGCGACCCCGAGCAACGACCCGCCGACCATAGGAACCCCTTCCACGCCGAGCGACCACCGAACCCCGGGCCCCCGGCCCCCGGCACCCGGCACCCGGACGCACGACGGGGGAGTCGGCGGTCACCGTAGCGGGAACCCGGCGCCTGTTCGATCGACTTCCGAGATGTCCCGACCGGGGCTCTGGGCCGGTCCCGTGACCCGGCACCCTGTGATCCTCCGAGGGATGCGAAGGTCGGCCCATGCTGATCTACAAGATCCTCCTGTCGGCCGAGTGGGCCGAGTTCGAGGCGTCCGGCACGTTCGACGGCTCACCGTTCGACCGGAGCAGCGGGTTCGTGCACTGCTCCTCCCGCGCCCAGGTCGCCGACGTCGCCCGGCGGCTCTTCGCGGAGGACCAGGAGTTCGTGGTCGTCGCCCTCGACGCCCGGCCGCTCGGGAGGGCGGTGCGGTGGGAACAGTCGCCGGACGGGGGGTCGTACCCGCACGTGTACGCACAACTCCCCCGCGCTGCCGTGGTCGCGGTGCACCGGGTACCGCGGGCCTCGCTCGTCGACGACATCGTCCCCGGGGAGGCGCCCACGACGTGACCCCGCCGCCACGGCCGTCACCGACGCAGACACCGTCAGCGTGTGCACCCTGTTCAGGACCCCCGGCCCGACGGACGACCTGCCCGTCCACTGTCGGACATAGTCCGCCGTCGGACGAACGCTGCGGCAGCGGACCGCTCAGCCGAGGCCTGCGGCGCGGGTGGACGCCGCCAGGTCCTCGAGAGCCCGCATCGCGTCCTCCATCCGCTGCACCGGGACGAAGACGTGATCGTGACGGGCGGCGGCGACCATGTTGCAGGCGATGCCCGCCTCGGCCAGGACGGTGCTGACCGCGGCCGTCAGTCCCACGCCGTCGAGGGCGCTGTGAACGGTCAGAGTGATCCACCCGAGTACCAGGTCGTAGGCCAGCCCCAGCCGGTCGGCCTCCCGTTGCCGCACGATGAGGGTGATCCCTTCGTCCTCGTGGAACACCATCAACGGATCCACGTCGGCCGACGGGAGGTCGTTCACGCTGACGAACACGTATCGGCCCTGACGGACGACGGGCGCCATCCCGGCGACCATGGCGTCGCGATCACTGACGGCGCTCACGTGCCACCCCCTCCCCTGCGGCGGATCAGCACCCCGTGCACAGGATGCGGTCGGGGCACGTCGCGGTGCAACGTCGCGGTGCAACACCGAGTGCCAGGGGCTCGACGGGTGCCGGGCCCGCGACGCCCCGGACCGATTCGGCGCCGCCGTCGGTGGGATGACGCACGGTGTCGGCGAACTCCGTCAGGGCAGGCCACGCCTCGCCGACGGCCGACCGGGTGCGGTCCTCCGGGTCCGGCACGAGGTGCCTTCCGGCCGTCGAGCCGGGCATGCGATCATCGCCCGATGATCGGCGAGCTTGCGGCCATCGCGCTGGACACCGAGGACGCGGAGGGTCTCGCGGCGTTCTACGTCGAGATCCTCGAACTCCAGCCGGTGTGGACGTCCGACGACTGGATCCTGATGGCCACGCCGGAGGGCTGGGCGGTCGCCTTCCAGCGGGTGGACCATCACCTCCGACCCCGCTGGCCGGATCCGGTATTCCCCCAGCAGATGCACCTGGAGCTGTTGGTCGCGGACCTGACCGCCGTCACGACGCGGGCGGTGCAGGCCGGTGCGACCCGGTTGCCGGGTGGCGACCGGAACCACGTCGTGCTGGCCGACCCCGCCGGTCATCCGTTCTGCCTGTGGCAGAGCGACGAGGTCGAACGGGTGCGCCTGGCCGGGGTCTGCGTCGACTGTCCCGACGGGTCCGCACTGGCCCGGTTCTACGGGCCGCTGTTCGGCATGGAGATCACTGACGAGGGCCCGGACGGCGCGCTGCTGTCGACCCCCGGCAAGCCCGCCGTGGGCTTCCAGAACGTCGCCGGGTACCTCGCTCCACGGTGGCCCGACCCCGCCCACCCGCAGCAGGTCCACCTGGCCGCCAAGGTCACCGACCTCGACGCCGCGGAACCCCGGGTACTGGCGCTGGGCGCCACCCGGCTGCCGGGCGGCGGCGACACCTTCCGGGTCTTCGCCGACCCCGTCGGCCACCCGTTCTGTCTCGTCCTCTAGGGATCGTCGTCCGATCGGACGTTCTCGCGTGGGTCGAGGAGCGGCGGATCAGGGCGCCGGGACGCCGGAGAAGACCTCCGTCGGCCGGTCGAACCAGGTGGCGCGGCCGATCGGCCAGACGATCACGAAGGCCCGTCCCACGACGTTGTCGACGGGCACGGTCCCGCCGTGGCCGTCCTGGTGGGCCCGGGAGTCCCCGGACCGCTGGCGGTTGTCCCCCATGACCCACAACCGGCCGGTCGGGACCACCTGGTCGAACGGCTCCCCGCTGGGGATGGAGCCGGGTTTGAGGTAGGGCTCGCTGATCGGCGCTCCGTTGACGGTGATCCGACCGTCGGCGTCACAGCACCGGACCCGGTCGCCCGGCAGGCCGATGACCCGCTTGACCAGGTGCTGCCCCGCGTCGGACGGCAGCAGCCCGACGAAGGTGAGCACTCTCCCGGCCACGGACGGGGACCGGCGCCCGGCCGCGGCGTCTGCGGATCCGAGCCAGTCGCCGGGGTCCTTGAACACCACGATGTCGCCTCGGCGGAGGTCGAGCGGCCCGGGGGCCAGCTTGGTCACCAGCAGCCGGTCACCCCGCACCATGGTGTTCTCCATGGACTCCGACGGGATGAAGAACGCCTGGACGAGGAACGTCTTGATCAGCAGGGAGAGACCGAGGGCGACGACCACGACGACCGCGATCTCGCGGGCCGCGGCGATGACGCCACGTCGCGCGGGCTCCTGCCCACCGCCGCCGGCGCGGTCCGGGTCGACACCAGGAGAGTCCGCAGCCCCGGGAGACGGCGTTGCCCCCGGCGAGGCGGTCGCCGACGCAGAGGCCGTCACCGCGTCCTCCGGGGGTGTCCCGGCGCCGTCCCCGACCCGGTGGTCGGGTTCTGCCGACTGGCTCACGAGTTCTCCTTCCCGGCCCTCGTCAGGAGTCTGACCCGGCGTGACCCGGCGTCGTGAACCGGTCGGGCCAGGGGGCGCGGTCGGACGGTCAGCCAGGATGGTAGGCGCAGCCGGGGAGGCCCCCGTCACCGCACGGTGGCCCCGGCTCCGAGGTCGCCCGTGGATCTGGGCGGATCCTCGCGAATGGCCTATCCTTCTCCAACCACACGCCGACACGTCAGGATCAGCACCCCCGGCACGTTCCAGGGTGCGCAAAGGGGCGCGCTCGTGACGCCGGCCTCAAGTCGTGGATCGGGTGGTCCGACGACTCGGGAGATCCGATACACCGGCGAGCCGTCCCCCGGACCGCCGGGCCGGAGCCGGGGCGACCGGCTCCAGGACATCAGAACGGTGGACGGTGATGACGCAGCCCGGGACCAGGCTCGTGCTCGCGATCGTCGCCAGGATCAACGACTACCAGGCGGATCTGCTGCACGGTCTGCGGTCGGTCTTCACCGAATACGACATACCGCTCGTCGTCCACGTCGACGATCCCCTGATCAACCGGCTCCCGCCGTCCCTCATCCGGCTGCTCCGCCACGAGCGGATCGGTGGTGTCGTCACCTCGGCCGCGACCGGGGCCGCCCAGGAACGGCAGCTCATCGAGCTGACCCGCTCCCTCGACATCCCCCGGGTGCACATCGGCCAGGACGTCGAGGACTCCACCTGCGTCCACGCCGACAACACCACCGGGATGCGCGACCTCATGGCGCACCTCCTCGACGAGTGCGGGATCACCCGACCGGTCCTGGTGCGCGGCAACTCCCACCAGTCCGACTCGATCGCCCGCGAGAGCGTGTTCCTCGACGAGCTCGCGAAGCGGAGCATCCCCCTCGACGAGGAACTCGTCCTCGACGGTCGCTTCGACCGCGACATCACCTACCAGGCCATGCACCGCCTGCTCGAACGACGCCAGGACATGGACGCCGTGGTGGCCCTCAACGACCCCTCGGCCCTCGGTGCCATGGCGGCGCTGCGGGAGGGCGGGTTCCGGATCCCCACGGACGTGGCGGTGGCGGGCTTCGACAACGCGGAGACGGCGATGGTGGCCTGGCCCGGGCTGACCACGGTGGACCAGGACGCCGAGGGACAGGGCGCCACGGCCGCGCGGTTGCTCATCGAGCAGATGACCGACCGGAGACAGCACCTGCCCGTCGTCATCCCGTCCCATCTCGTCGTCCGAGGCTCCACCGCGGCTCGGGTGCGGCCCGACGTCCGGGACCCCGCGACCGGCGCCCAGGAGCCCGCGGCGGCCGCCGTCCTGGCGCACGCGGCCCAGCTCCAGCTCGCGGCGGGTGAGGCCGCCCTCGCGGCGGGCCGTTCGCTCGCCAGGTGCCGCACCATCCGGGAGATCGTCAGCGCGCTCAGCTACCGGCTGGACGGGCTGGGCATCGATCGGTGCTTCCTCGCCCTCTACGAGCACCCCGAGCACGGCGAGGCCTCGCCGGACGGCTGCGAACGCGCCAGGGTCGTGCTCGACTACCGGTACGGGCGCAACCAGGTGCCACCCACCGAGTCGTTCCCGACCGACCTGCTGCTCCCCGACTCCCTGCGTCCCGAGCTGGACTCCGGCGTGCTGATCCTGCAGCCGCTGTCGACCTCGGACCACGACTTCGGGTACGTCCTGTTCGAGCTGACCAGGGGACTGTCGGCGGCAGCCGACGTCATGCAGCTCGACCTGATCCACGCCTTCGAGGTGGTGACGGTGAAGGAGACCCTGGACCGGCAGAACGGGAGGCTGCGCCGGCTCGTGCTGCGCACCGAGCAGCTGGAACGCGAGCTGGAGCTGAGGGCGCAGACCGCGGAGGGGTGAGGCTCGGCTCCCGGGTTCAGCTCCCGGATCCCGCCGAACCCGTACTCACCACCCCGGATCCGGTACGTCGACCCCGCGGGCACCACCCGGCCCCTCCCGGCCCGCCGGAAGATCGCGTTCATCGCCGTGATGGCGACGTCCCGTCAGCCTCCCGGGCCGGTGCGGCCTCCGAGATCACGACGATCCGGACCCTGTCCACGTCCAGCTCCACCGACGGCACCGAGTACCGCTCGGGGACGACGTCGGCTCAGGACAGGTCGTCGCAACGCAGTTGGTCGGCGGTCCTCATCACGTCCCCGTCGCAGTTCTCGCGCTCCCCCTGTGCGCCGGCCGTCGAGCGGCCATCATGATGGACAGGGTGCACGGTACAGGCGCCACCGGACATCCACGGTGTCGTGGCTGCGCCGAGACCGGATCTCCCGTGTCGGAAAGGGGTCGCACGTGTTCTGGGTGACACGAGGTCTGCCGATGCTCATCGAGCTCGGCCTGCTCGTCTACTGCCTCATCGACTGCATCCAGACCCCGGACGACGAGGTCCGCAACCTCCGCAAGGGGTACTGGATCCTGCTCGTCATCGTCGTCCCCCTCGCCGGCTCGATCGCCTGGCTCTTCGCCGGCAGGCCGAAGGGGGCCGGCATCCCCGGACACGCCCGGTCCGGCCACGGCTGGTTCGGCGGCCAGCAGCCACGGGTCCTCGGCCCGGACGACGACCCGGAGTTCCTCGCCCAGCTGGGCAGGACGACCGGGCAGCGACGCCGGGAGGAGGGGGACGATCCGACGCTGTCGGCCTGGGAGCAGGAGCTGCGGCGGCACGAGGAGACCCGCACCGGGAGCTCCCCGACGGACGAGGCGACGACGGAGACCCCCCAGGACGACCCCCGCCGCGACGGCGACGAGGAGTCGACGCGCTGAGGACCCGTCGGGTCGGACCCGACGGGTCAGAACGGCACGATCATCCGGTGGACGACCCGGTGCCGAAGTGACGCCCGGAACAGGTCGGCCGCGCCGGGCCGCGCCTCCAGTTGCCGGTCGAGCAGCGCCCCGGTCTCCTGGACCAGCTCCAGCCAGCGCAGCTCCCGTAGCACCGCGAAGAACAGCGAGCTGGTGTCGGACTCCGACGGCTGGCGCCGTCCCGCGGCCCGCCATCCGGACTCGGTGACGACGGCCTGCACCAGGCGGCGCACGTCCTCCTCCGGCACCGCGTCCCCCGGCTCCAGGACGGCGAGCACCACCTCGTAGGCCGCGGCGAGCGCGGTGTGCTCCGGCCCGATGAGGCTCGCCGCGACGGCCTGCCACAACGCCCTGCCGTCGTTGACCGCTGCCCGCCCGCCCGGGGTGAGCAGCAGCCGGTTGCCACGGCGCCGGATGAGCCCCAGCCGGTGCGCCGTCTCCCGGAGCACCAGCACCGGGTAGGCGTCGACCTCCCTGGTCGCGGGGCCGATGAGCTCCTCGCGCCAACCGAGCTCATCGAGGGCCCGCGCGACGGTGCGCGGCGGGAGGTAGCCGGCGGCGGTGAGCGTCAGCCCCTCGCCGACCTCGGTGAGCAGCCAGTCCAGCGGCCGGAGCAGGGCGCGCGCCGGGGCGGCCATGCCCGGGTCGACCGGCTCGCGCAGCCTGGTCTCCAGGGGGGCCAGCAGCCCGCCACGTGTCGTCGACCGGGGGCCCCGCACCCACTCGTGGATGCGCTCGTCGAGGATCGCCTCGTAGGGAGCCCGGTTGCCGAAGTCCGTCCGTGGGGTGGTGAGGACGGCGATGGTCAGGTCGGCCTGGTGGTCCCGCCAGCCACGGCTGCCCGGCTGCAGGTCCCCGGCGGCGACGGCCATCTCCAGGCGGTCCGCCACCGCCTCCAGGGCGCACGCCTCGGCCGTGCTCATCACCGCGCCCCAGGTGAGCAGCTCGGTGTCGGGCGGCTCGATCCCGGACCGCTGCATGGCCCTCCTGGCCACGACCCTGGCCCGGTCGGGCGACTGCTCGGCGGTCAGCAGGATCCCCCGGGTGGTCTCGCCGCGGACGATCCCGCCGTAACGCTGCAGGCCCAGCTCGTCGAGCAGGGTCGCCAGAGCGTCCGTGATCCGCAGCCTCGTCGTGCTGTCGCCGGGCCAGGTCCGCGGGATGGTGTCCCAGCAGAACTGCTGGAGCCGCCACTGAGTCACCGACTCCGGCCCGTTGCCGCCGGTCAGCGCCTCCCAGGCGGCGCGCGCGTCGCGCACCGCGCCCGGGCCGACCCGGCTCAGCGCGGCCAACGCCTGCTCGACGGAGTTCACGGGCGTCAAGCCTGCCACCTAACTGGCACAACTGGAACGGAACACGCCTCCTACGCTGACCATGTGACCTCCAGAGAGCTCCTCAGGGTGCCCGTGACCACCGGCCCGGCGGTGCGGGAGCTGATGCCGGTGCTGTCGGCCGCGCTGTCCGGGGCGGGCCCGGTGCTGCTGCCGGACGGGCCGGGCGATCTGCGCGGGCCGGACGGACCGGCGCTCGGTCCCGGCGAGAACGACGCCGAGGACCCGACGGTGGCCCTCCTCTCGACGTCGGGGTCGAGCGGCCGGTCGAAGCGGGTGCTGCTGCAGGCCTCGGCGCTGCTGGCGTCGGCCTCGGCCACCCACGACCGGCTCGGCGGCCCGGGCAGGTGGCTGCTCGCCCTCCCGGTTCACCACGTCGCGGGACTCCAGGTGCTCGTCCGCTCCCTGGTGACCGGCACGACGCCGGTCGCGGTCGACCTCGCCGGCGGGTTCCGGCCGGCGGAGTTCGTCGAGGCCGCCGGGCGTCTCGGCCGGGCACGCCGGTACACCGCCCTGGTCCCGACCCAACTGGGCCGCCTGCTCGACGCCGGCGACGAGGCCGCAGCGACCCTCGCCGGCTTCGACGCCGTGCTGGTCGGCGGCGCGGCGACCCCGGACCCGCTCCTGCGCAGGGCCCGCGAGGCCGGGGTACGGATCGTCACCAGCTACGGGATGACCGAGACCTGCGGCGGATGCGTCTACGACGGGCTGCCGCTGCAGGGTGTCACCCTCACCCTGGACGACGACGGCCGGATCTCCCTCGGAGGTCCGGTGGTGGCCCGCGGCTACCACCGCGCCGACGGCGCGGCTGCGGACGGTTCCGCTCCCGGGACGCCGTTCACGATCGACGCGACCGGCCGTCGGTGGTTCCGCACCGACGACGCCGGGACCACGGACGGGGAGCGTCTCGTGGTGCTCGGTCGGCTGGACGACCTCATCGTCACCGGGGGGCTCAAGGTGGCGCCGCGGGCCGTCGAGGCGGTGCTGCTCGACCTGCCGGAGATCGCCGAGGCGATCGTGCTCGGGGTCCCGGACGCCGAGTGGGGGCAGCGGGTCGTGGCCGCCGTCGTCCTGGCACCCGGCGCGACCGCACCGACCCTCGCCGGGCTCCGCGGGCAGGTCGCGGCCCGACTGGGACGCGCAGCGGCCCCACGTCAGTGCCTGGTGCTGGACTCCATCCCCCTGCTCGGCCCCGGCAAGCCCGACCGGACCCGGCTGGCGGCCCTGGCCGCGGACGGCGGGGCATGACCGCCGCTCCGCGAGCGGGCGCGACAGCCGATCGGCACGCCGGGCTGCAGCGGGTCAGCGAACCGGTCGGGCAGCGGATCGGCCCGACAGCGCGAGCAGTCGCTCGGTGGAGACGCACGAGGTGAGGCACAGCTCCTTGCGGTCCCCGGTGAGCTGCGCCGTCCACGTGGTCAGCCCTCCGTCACCGAGGTTCTGCCAACCGTCGCCGTCGCGGACGTCGATGCTCACCGCTGCCCCGGTGTAGTAGCCCCTGCCGTGAACCCGGTCGGGGTCCTCGACCACGACGACGCCCGACCCGGAGCCGGCCGGGGTGCCGACGGCGGGCAGGATCGTGTCCCGGAGACGCTCGGCGAGCACCGGGGCGTCGAAGACGCTCACCGCGATCCGGGCCTCCGCGTCCGGGAGCAGCTCGGCCAGCACCCGGGTCCAGAACCGGAGGTGGTCGACGAGCATCCCGGCACTTGCCCGCCCGGAACCGATGTCCCTGGTACTGGTCACCAGGCAGAACAACCGGAAGTGGGCGAACAACCCTGGCCCGTCGAAGCCCTGCCCCCGCAGGACCCGATGACAGCACGCCAGGTCGACCCGCCCGGACCGGTCCTGCCGGGCCCGTCTCGCCGCCGCCTCGACGGCGAGCGCGTTGGTCGGGTCGCCCACCACCTCCGTCCCGCGCACGGTGGTCACCTGCCGGTGCTGGCCGGTGCCGGAGACGACCGAACAGGTGCCCAGCGGCGCCACGGGGGACAGCTCGACACCGTCGACGGTCGGGGGCAGCAGGTCCCACAGCCGCGCCTCCAGGCTCGCCAGCGCCCGCGGGTCGGTGGTCGACGGGCGGACGAACCGGTCCTCGCGCCACCGGCGCAGCACCCGGGCCGGAGTCACCGCCTCGGCCCGGGCCGCGGCGACGGACAGCAGCAGTGTCTGCAGGTCGGTCGGGGACAGGTCCCGCTCCAGCAGTGCCCGGACGCCGTCCGGCAGGTGCCCCCACACCCGCTCCTCCGCTGCCCGTCGCGGATCCGCGACTCCCCGGTGCCCCCGCCCGGGTCGTCCCTCGGGTCCTCCCTCGGGTCCCGGTCGCACCGGCCTCGTTCCCGTCCGGTCTGTGTGTCCCATCGGGTCAGCGTGCCAGCGCCACGACAGCCACCGCCTGCCATTACCAGCCCGATCGACAGCCGTGTCCCCGACCGACACCCGCACCACCACCCGCACCGCCGCCCCCGACCACCACCCGCACCACCGCCCCCGACGCCTCGCACCGACGCCGACGGCGGCACCCGGGCGGTCGGTTCCGGGTGGGCCTGGGGCACCATGGGGCGGCACCTGAGATCGCTCGGCCGGGCTCCCCGCACGGGCGTCGTCCAGCCGAGGAGGCCGCCGTGGCGAGCATCGCGCAGTGGATCTCCGGCGCGCGGCCGAGGACCCTCCCTGCCGCCGTCGCCCCGGTGCTCGCCGGGACCGGTGCCGCCCTGGCTCTCGCCGACCCCCGCCCCGGCCGGGCCGCGCTGGCGCTCGTGGTCGCACTCGCCCTGCAGGTCGGGGTCAACTACGCCAACGACTACTCCGACGGCGTCCGGGGCACCGATGCCGAGCGGGTCGGACCGTTCCGGCTCACCGGCTCGGGAGCGGCACGACCGGACCACGTGCGGGCCGCGGCCCTCCTCGCCTTCGGGGTCGCCGGGCTCGCCGGCCTGGTGCTGGTCGCGGTCTCCGGGGCGTGGTGGCTGCTGGCGGTCGGGGCCGCCTGCCTGCCCGCCGCCTGGTACTACACCGGCGGTCCGCGCCCCTACGGCTACGCCGGGCTCGGCGAGGTCTTCGTGTTCGTCTTCTTCGGACTGGTCGCCGTGCTGGGGACGACCTTCTCCCAGGCGGGACGGCTCTCGGTAGCCGCGCTCTGCGCCGCCGTCGGGGTCGGCGGCCTGGCCTGCGCGATCCTGGTGGCGAACAACCTGCGGGACATCCCCACCGACGCCGCCGCCGGGAAACGCACCCTCGCCGTGCGGCTCGCGGACCGACGTACCCGGGTCCTCTACGCCGCGTTGATGCTCGCGGCATGGCCCGTGCTGCTGCCCGTGGTGCTCGCCGAGCCCCTCTCCGCGGTCACCGTGCTCGCCCTGCCCCTCGCCGTCCCCCCGCTGCGCGCGGTCAGGTCCGGCGCCACCGGGCGAGACCTGCTGCCGGTGCTGCGGGACACCGCCCGGTTCGAGTTGGCCTACGGGAGCCTGCTGGGCCTGTCGTTGGCACTCCCCGCCCTGCTCTGACGGCGCTGGGCCCGGTCCGCCGTTCCCGGGCGACCATCTCGGTTCTCCCTCGGCTCTGCCTCGGCCTCGGCGTCCTCCGCGGCGGCGTCCTCGGCGAGGCCGCGGCCGAACCCGCGCGACCGCCTGCCCTTCGCCCGCGAGGCCAACCAGAGCGCGGCCTCCTCGCGGGAGCGGCTGAGGACCGTGTACGACAGGGCGAGGGCCGCTCCGGTCGCCAGCAGGACGAGCAGGATGCCTCGGGCGCCGAGCAGGCGGAACACCACCAGCGCCGCGGCCAGCAGCCCGAGCCGGAACAGGGAGAACCGCGCCAACGAGCCCATCCCAGCAGGGTAGTGACGCCGGGCTAACCCGGCAGGACGAGCGGCCGAGGCACCCGCCAGGCCCCGCGGGGCGAGCGGACGAGGCACCGGCCGGAGCCCGCGATGGTCCCGCGACGGAGCCCGCGACAGCCTCGCAACGCCTCGGACGGCGCCGGAGTCGGCGACACACCTAGAGGATTCAAGGAGTCCACCCGTTCGGTCGAGCATTGTGAGTGTGCGGCTACACAACGCACACATGGACCGCACCCGGATGGACTCGACGAGACGAGGGCGCCGATGAGTGCGCACGCGGCCCCGACGGCCGGCCACCAGCCGACCCACGCCTGGCCGGAGGACACCTCCTCGGACCGGGGCAAGAACCCCTTCCCCCCCGACGACGGCGACCGACTGGAGCGGGCCGTCGGCGTCGCGCTCTCGGTGGCCGGACTGCTCATGCTGTGGGCCGGTCACGCCTGGGCGTCGGGCTGGCCGGTCGGGGTGATCCTGCTGGCGACACTGTCCGGGCTGGTGGGACGTCGGGACGAGGCGACCCGCCTCGGCCGCGCCCTCGCCGTCGCCGCGGCAGGGGGCATCGCCGCCCTGCTGGACCCCGCCCTCGCCCCGCTGACGCTGCTCTGCAGCTGCGCCGTGGTGGCCTGTTACCCGATCCTGCTGCCGCCGACCGCGACCAGGGCCGTGGTCAGCACCGCGGTCGCCGCCCTCGGGGTGCCGTTGCTCGCGGGCGTCACCCGTGGCGGCTCGGCGCTCGGGGACGTCTTCGACCGGGGCCTGACGGTCTCCGGGTTCGCGATGCTCGGCGGCATCGGAGTCGTCGTGGTCCTGGGGGCCATGACCGGCGGCGCCGGGCAGGCCCTGCGGGCCGCGGCGGTGCTGGCGAACCAGCGGTCCCGGGACGCACGACGGATCAGTCAGGAGCTCACCCGGCTCTCCGGCACCGACCAGGTGACCGGGCTGCCCAACAGGGACGCCCTCGTCGCCCGGGCCGCCGAGGCCGTGGCCCGCACCGGGCCGGACAGCTCGCGGGTCGGCCTGCTGGTGTTGAGGCTCGACCGCTTCGACTCCATCACCGGCGGCTTCGGTCCCGCCGTCGGTGAGGAGGTGCTGCGACAGATCGGTCGGCGGCTGCGGGCCTCGCGACCGGCGGACGACCTCGTGGCCAGGACCGGCGGCGCGGAGTTCGCGGTGCTCGTCGAGGGGGTCGGCGCGGAGGGATGCTCGGGGATCGCCCGGCGCACCCAGCACCTGCTGGAGGAACCCGTCCGCGCCGGGGGCCGGGACCTCGCCGTCACCTGCGCGATCGGCGTCGCGCTCGCGGAGTCGGGGATCGACACCGCCGAGGAGCTGCTGCGGGCCGGTGAGGAGGCCCTGCACTCGGCACGGATCTCGGGCCGGTCCCGGTGGGCCACCTTCGACCAGGCGATGCGGGCGCACAGCGTGAGCCAGGCCACCCTGGAGCTGGAGCTGCGCGGCGCCCTGCGCCGGCACGACATCACCCTCGCCTTCCAGCCGGTCGTCACCCTGGGCGGCCTGGCCGAGGACGACGAGGTCACCGTCGTGGAGGCGCTCGCCCGCTGGACGCGCTCGGACGGGACCGCCGTGCCGCCGCAGCGCTTCGTGCGGCTGGCCGAGGACCTCGGCCTGGGGGTGCCCCTGGGGTTCCAGGTCCTCGACCGGGCCCTCGACGCCATGGCTGCCTGGCGCGCGGACGGCGTGCCGATCCGGCAGATCGGCATCAACGTCAGCAGGAGCCAGCTCGAGGACCCGGAGTTCGCCCACACCGTGGCGACCCGGCTGGCCGCGCGCGGCCTCACCCCGTCCTGCCTCGCCGTCGACGTCGGACCGGACGCCCTCGTCGACTCCGAGCAGGCGCTGCGCACCCTCGGCATGCTGCGCTCGCTGGGCGTCGACCTCGCCGTCGACGACTTCGGCAGCTACGGGACCTCCCTCGCGGCGCTGCAGACCCTCCCGGTGACCGCCGTGAAGCTCGACCGCGCGATGACCAAGGACCTGGGCCGGCGGGGTCCGGTGCCGAGGACCACCATCGGGCTGTGCCACGAGCTCGGGCTCCGGGTGATCGTCGAGGGCGTCGAGACCCGGGAGGAGCTGGACGCCGCCCGCGCTCTCGGTGCCGACGGCGCCCAGGGCTACCTGCTGGGCAGGCCGGTCCGGGCCGAGGAGGTGCTGAACCACCTCACCACCGCCCCGCGCGGGGAGCGCCGGTCACGCACCCCGGACCGGATCGGACCGGACGAGGTGCCGGCCGGCCTCACCGTCACCCCGTCCCGGGACGGCGACCAGCCGGTGGCGACCACCGGGCGGCATGTGACGGGAGGCCTGCCGACCGCCGGTCAGCCGACGCCCGAGTAGCTGTGCAGCCCGCTGAACAGCAGGTTCACCCCGACGAAGTTGAACACCAGGCAGCCGAAGCCCGCGAAGACGAGGTACGCCGACCGGGTGCCGGCCCAGCCACGGGTCGCCCTGGCGTGGAGGTACGCCGCGTAGACGACCCAGACGACGAACGACCACACCTCCTTGGGGTCCCAGCCCCAGTAGCGTCCCCAGGCGGCGTCGGCCCACACCGCGCCGACGACGACGGTGAAGGTCCACAGCGGGAACGCGACGACGTGCAGTCGGTAGGCGAGCAGCTCCAGCTCCGCCGAGGGCGGCAGGGTGTCCAGGAACCGGCCCCTGGCCGGCGCCCGGCCGAGCAGCCGGGCCAACTCCCGCCGGTGCTGCAGGAGGTGCAGCACCGAGACCGAGAAGCCGATGGTGAACAGCGCCGCCGCCACGAAGGCCACCGAGACGTGGATGAGCAGCCAGTAGCTGTCCAGGGCCGGGACGAGCTGGGCCGCCTCGGTGTAGAAGGCGGTGACGGCGAGCCCGAGCACGAGCAGTACCGGGCCGACGACGAAGGAGCCCAGGTACCTGAGGTCCCGACGGAGCAGGATCGCGAGGAACACCCCGGTGACCACGAGCGCGCCGGCGACGGAGAACTCGTACATGTTCGCCCAGGGCACCCGACCGATGGACAGGCCCCTGGCCAGCACCCCCGCGAGGTGGACCAGGAACGCCAACCAGGTGAGCGAGACGGCGATCCCGGCGGCCCTGGACCGCGCGGGTACTGTCGCCGTCACGACGTGCGCGGTCGTCGTGATGACGGTCGTCGTGGTGGCGGTCGTCGTGGTGCCGGAGCCCGCCGCGTGCTCGACCGTGGCCACGGCCGAGCCGCCTGCGACCGGCGCGACCGCAGCTCCCGTGACCTCCGCCTCCGCGTCCGCACCGGCGACGGCACTGCTGCCCTGATCGGCCCGGCGTCCCCTGCCGGACAGGTCGACGCCGAACGCCAGCAGGGCGATCGCGTAGATGAGGATCGCGGAGTCGACGAGCACGTTGCTCCACTCGGCGAGGGCCGTCCGGTCCACGGTCATCCCTCCCTCGGCACGCTCCCGCTGTCCCCGGTCGGCGCCCCGGCCCGGCCGGTTGCGTCGCCGGCAGCACCGGCGGACACGGCCGCGGACACGACGTCCAGCACCCTGGTGACCTCGCGGGGAAGGCCGACGTCCTCACCACGGGCGAGACCGGCGACCTCGACAACGGTACGGCTCCCCTGGCCGGGCGCCACTCGGATCCAGATCCGCCTCCGGCGCACGAACAGCGAGGGCAGCAGCCCGGCGAACATCGCCAGGGCCGAGACGAGCACCGCCGAGCGGGTCGGGTCGGACCGGATGTCGAGCACCGCGTACCGGCGCAGCCCGTCGAAGGTCACCGTCCCGGCGCCGTCGGGGAGGGTGGCGGTCTGTCCGGGGGCGAGCTGCATCCGCGCCGGCTCCCCGTCGGCGCCGAGGAGCCGGGTGAGCCGGGAGTCGTCCAGGACGTACACCGAACGTGCGACCCCGTCGTCGAGTCCCAGGTCGTCCTGACCGGGGTCGCCGGCGAACGCGGTCAGCACCAGCCGGGGCGACCGGGCCTCGGGGAACACCGAGACCGGGCCGCGGTCGGGATCGAGCACCGCGGTCGGCAGCAGGAACCCGGTGAGCGCCACCTGCCGCGGCCTGGCGTCGGGCACCTTGACCACGCCGCGCGAGGTGTACTGCCCGTCCATGGGCAGGAACGGGACGGCGCCGGAGTGGGCGACCCCGCCCTCGCCGTCCCGGACCGTGATCACCGGTGCGTAGCCGTTCCCGACCAGGAAGATCCGTGCTCCGGCGACGCTCACCGGGTGGTTGACCTCGAGCCGTTCCCTGCGGGGGTTCGCCTCCGGTCCGTCCCGCACGGTGAGGTCGGCCCGGAACTCCCTCGGCGCTCCGAGCTGGCTCGGCAGGTTCTCCTCGAAGCGCACCTGGAGATCGTCGAGGGTGAGCGAGAACGGCCGGAGGTCGGCGGCGTCGACGCGGGTCCCGGGCCGGAAGCTGTCGTACATGGGCAGGGTGTTGGCGAACCCGTCGCCGACCACGACGAGGGCCTGGCCGGCCCAGGCGACCAGCGAGGAGGCCGCGACCGAGACCAGCATCGCCAGCAGGGACAGGTGGAAGACGAGGTTGCCGGTCTCGGCGAGCAGCCCGCGCTCCGCGGCGAGCCCTCGCGCCGCGGCGAGCCCGCCGGGGTCGGGACGGGTCCGGTAGCGCCGCCGGCGCAGGTCGGCCCGCGCCACGGCGAGCACGGCGTCGGGGTCGGCGGGCGGGGCGCCGCCGGGGTCGAGGGTGACCGTCCGGTACACCGGCAGCCGGTCCGGCCTGCGCGGGAGCCGGGGCGGCGCGGCCCGGACCTCGCGCAGGTGACGGCGGGTCCTCGGCACCAGGCAGCCGACGAGGGAGACGAACAGCAGCAGGTAGATCGCGGAGAACCAGGGCGAGGCGTAGACGTCGAAGAAGCCCAGCCGGTCCAGCACCGGCCCGGCCGACGGATGCTCGGCGAGGAAGTCGGCGAGCCGGGCCGGGTCGCTGCGCCGCTGCGGGAACACCGACCCGGGAACGGCCGCGACGGCGAGCAGCATGAGCAGCAGCAGCGCTGTGCGCATGCTGGTGAGCTGCCGCCACCCCCAGCGGAGGACGCCCGGGACCGGCAGCGGGACGCGGGTCATCTCAGATCACCACCTCGAACCCGGAGACCAGGCCCTGCATCCGGGCGACCAGGGCGGTCCACGCCCCGGTGACCTCCAGCAGGCCGAGGACGACGAGGACGCCGCCGCCGACCCGGGTCACCGCGAGCCGGTGCCGCCGGAGGGCGGCCGAGGCGCCGAGCAGGCGGCGGTAGCCGACGGCCGCGAGCAGGAACGGCACCCCGAGGCCCGCGCAGTAGGCGGTGGCCAGCAGGGCTCCCCTGGCCGGGCTGCCGCCGAGGCCCGCCAGCGCGACGATCGCGGACAGGGTCGGCCCGGTGCACGCCGTCCAGCCGAGCCCGAAGGTGGCGCCGAGCAGCGGGGCACCGGCCAGCCCCGCGGCGGGCCGGCGATCCGGTCCGGCCGAGCCGGCCGTCCCCGGCAGGAGACCGAGGAAGACCAGTCCGAGGGCGACGGTGACCACGCCGAGGACCCGGGTCAGGCCCTGCTGGTGGGTCTGCAGTGCGGCGCCCACCCAGCCGGCCGCCCAGCCCATGGTCACGTAGACGGCGGTGAACCCGGCGACGAACAGCGCGGCACCGGCGAGCATCCGGCCGCGACGCTGCCGTTCCAGGTCGATGCCGGTGAGACCGGTGACGTAGCCGAGGTAGCCGGGAACCAGCGGCAGCACGCACGGCGAGAGGAACGAGACCAGACCGGCGAGCACGGCGATCGGCACGGCCAGCAGCAGCGAGCCGTCGAGGACCGTCCCGCTCACGATCGCACCGCGGTCACGACGTCGTCGTCCCGCCGGCCGGGGGTGTCGTCGTCCCGCCGGTCGGGGACGCAGTGGCCCCGCCGGCCGTCGGCGCGGTCTCGGCGAGCACGTCGGAGACCAGCCCGACCAGGGTCGAGGTGTCGACCGGACCGCTCACCCTGGCGGCGATCCGCCCCTGGTGGTCCAGCACCAGGGTGGTCGGGATGGCGGCGGGCGGCACCGCGCCGCGCAGGGCCAGCAGCAGCCGCCCGCCGTCGTCCCGCAGGCTCGGGTAGGTGACCCCGAACCGGCGCTCGTAGGCCAGGGCCTGCGCCGGCCGGTCCCGGGTGTTGATGCCGACGAAGTCGACGCCGTCGTCCCGCAACCGCTGGTAGGCGGCCTGGAGGTCCGGCGCCTCCTTGCGGCAGGGCGGGCACCAGGACCCCCACACGTTGATCACGATGGGGGCTCCGCGCAACCCGGCGACGTCCAGCCGACCACCGTCGAGGGTGTCGCCGGACAGGGCCACCGGCCGACCGCGCTCGCCCGCGGGCACCACGGTGACGGCACCGCTGCCCTCCACGTACCGGGTGCCGGGGTCCCGGGCCGATCCCCGCCCGCCGTCGTCCGAGGCGCAGGACGCCAGGGCGAACACGGTGAGCACGGCGAGCGCGATCCGTGCGACGGCGGGCGGGCGCCGTTCCGGTCCCAGGCTCCCGCGCGCCACCGGGCTCACGCTCCGGCGATCCTGGTGGCCGCCGGGAGCAGGTCGGCAGCGGGTTCGGCGTAGGAGATCGAGGTGAGCGTCGTCCCCTCGTAGTTCAGCGACGTGATCGACGCCAGCGAGCACACCCGACGGCGCGGGTCGTGCCACAGCCGTCTGCCCTCCGCGCGCAGCCGGGCGACCCAGATCGGCAACTGGTGGCTGACCAGCACCGCCTCGTGGCCGAGGGCGTCGTCGCGGGCCGCGGCTGCCGCCGCGAGCACCCGTTCGGCGATCTGCCCGTACGGCTCGCCCCACGACGGCCGGAACGGGTTGCGCAGCCGCCACCAGTGCCGGGGGTGGCCCAGAGCGCCGTCCCCGACGCCGACGGTCATCCCCTCGAAGGAGTTGGCGCTCTCGATCAGCCGGTCGTCGATGCGGGGTTCGAGCCCGAACCGTTCGGCGACCGGTGCCGCGGTCTGCCGGGCCCGCTCCAGCGGGGAGCAGACGACGAGGACGATGTCCCGGTCGGCGAGGTGCTCGGCCGCCCGTTCCGCCATGGCGTGACCGAGGTCGGAGAGCTGGTAACCCGGCAGCCGCCCGTAGAGGATCCCGGCGGGGTTGTGGACCTCACCGTGCCGGAGCAAGTGGACGATCGTTCGCTGGCTCACGAGGTGATCCTCGCAGCCTCGGCCGCCGCGCGCGCAGCCGCCGGGAGGGCGGACACGATCTCGTCGAGGACGGCGTCGTCGTGGGCGGCCGAGAGGAACCACACCTCGAAGGCGCTGGGCGGCAGGTGGACACCCTGGTCGAGCATCGCCCGGAAGAAGGCGGCGAACGCGGCGAGGTCCTGCCGCCTGGCGGCGTCGTAGTCCCGCACCGGTGGGTCACCCGGTCCCTGCCCCCTTCCCGGTTCCGTCCCCGCCGCCGCTCCGGAGGCGTCGACACCCTCGGTGAAGAAGACGCTGAACATGTTCCCGGCGTGCTGGACGACGTGCGGCACCCCGGCCGTCGACAGCGCCGCCGACACCTCCCCGGACAGCGCCGTCGCGGCGGCGTCCAGGCGCGCGTAGACCTCGGGGGTGCAGGCGCGCAGCGTGGCCAGCCCGGCGGCGACGGCGACCGGGTTCCCGGACAGGGTGCCCGCCTGGTACACGGGCCCGGCCGGGGCCAGGTGCGCCATGAGGTCGGCGCGTCCGCCGAAGGCGGCGGCGGGGAACCCCCCGCCCATGACCTTGCCGAAGGTGAACAGGTCCGGCGGCGCCTCCTGCCGACCCGTGCCCGCGGTCTCGTACCCGTACCAGCCGGAGCGGGACACCCGGAAGCCGGTCATCACCTCGTCACTGATCAGCAGGGCCCCGTGCTCGGCGGTGATCCGGCGCAGTGCGGCGGTGAACCCGGGGGCGGGCGGGACGACGCCCATGTTCCCCGCCGCCGCCTCGGTGATCACGCAGGCGATGTCCCCGCCGTGCTCGGCGAAGACCGCCCGGACCGCGGCGACGTCGTTGTACGGCAGCACCAGGGTGTCGGCGGTGCTCGCGCCGGTGACCCCGGGGGTGTCCGGCAGGCCGAGGGTGGCGACCCCCGACCCCGCGGCGGCCAGCAGCGCGTCCACGTGGCCGTGGTAGTGGCCGGCGAACTTCACCACCTTGGACCGGCCGGTGACCCCCCTGGCCAGCCGGAGCGCGCTCATCGTCGCCTCGGTCCCCGAGGACACCAGGCGTACCTGCTCGACCGGATCGACCCGGGCGACGATCTCCTCGGCGAGGGCGACCTCGCGCTCGGTGGGCATGCCGAAGGAGAACCCGTCGGCTGCGGCCTCCGCGACGGCCTCCACCACCTCCGGGTGGGCGTGGCCGAGGATCAGCGGTCCCCACGAGCACACCAGGTCCACGTAGCGCCGCCCGTCGACGTCGTGGACGTGGGCACCGGCGCCCCTGACCATGAACCGGGGGGTCCCCCCGACGGCACGGAAGGCACGGACCGGCGAGTTGACCCCACCGGGGATCACGGTCTGGGCTCGGTCGAAGAGGCGCGCGGACACTGGAGGTCGACTGTCGGACACGACCACAGTCTCGCAACCGCGGTCCGACTCCGCCCCCGCTCCCCCGAGCGGTCACCCGCCGTGCACCGTGCCGGACGGTCAGCTCTCGCGCAGGTGCACCCGCAGCTTGTCCATCGCCAACCCGAGGGCCGCGATGTCGGACTCGTCGATGGCGTCGAAGATCGTGGTGCGGACCTCCTCGACGTGGCCCGGCGCCGCCTTCTCCAGCACGGCGTACCCCTCCTCGGTGAGCCGGCACAGCACGCCGCGGCCGTCCTCCGGGCAGGGCTCGCGCCGGACCAGGCCGCGGCGCTCCATCCTGGCGATGGTGTGCGTCAGCCGGCTCCGCGAGTTCACCACGAGGTCGGCGAGCTCGGACATCCGCATGCAGCGACCACCGACCTCGGAGAGGTGGACGAGGACGTCGTACTCCGGGAGCGAGAGCCCGGAGTCCTCGAGAAGCTGCCGCTGGAGTCGCTCGGTCACCAGACGGATGACGTCGAGATAGGAACGCCAGATCGTCTGCTCATCATCGGTTAGCCATCGGGTCTCCCCCATGGGGCGAGTCTATGTGATCACCACAGCGCTCAGCATCGATACACCCCATGAAAATGGTGTAAATGACGACAAACCGCGGACACCTGTTACACGCAGAGTGTCCAGGCGACAATCACCCGGCCCGCCGGGCCAGTTCCGCGGCCCAGTAGCTCAGTACGACGTCGGCCCCGGCCCGCCGGATCGCCAGCATGGACTCCTCGATGGCCCGCTCCCGGTCGATCCAGCCCCTGGCGGCGGCCGCCTCCACCATGGCGTACTCCCCCGACACCTGGTAGGCGGCCACCGGGACGTCGACGGCGTCCCTGACCCTGGCCACGACGTCGAGGTAGGCCATCGCGGGCTTGACCATGACGAGGTCGGCTCCCTCGGCGACGTCGAGGGCCACCTCGCGCAGCGCCTCCCGTCCGTTGGCCGGGTCCTGCTGGTAGCTGCGACGGTCGCCGACGAGACAGGACTCGACGGCGTCCCGGAACGGCCCGTAGAACGCCGAGGCGTACTTGGCCGCGTAGGCGAGGACCGCCACCCCCTGCCGACCGGCGCCGTCGAGGGCAGCGCGGACCGCGCCGACCTGGCCGTCCATCATCCCGCTGGTGCCGACCACGTGCGCCCCCGCCTCGGCCAGGGCGACGGCCATGTCGGCGTACCGCAGCAGCGTGGCGTCGTTGTCCACGGTGCCGTCCCCGGCGAGCACGCCGCAGTGGCCGTGGTCGGTAAACTCGTCGAGGCACAGGTCTGCCATCACCACGAGCCCGTCGCCGACCTCGGCGACCACGTCCCGCAGCGCGACCGCGAGGGCCCCGTCCGGCGCGGTCGCCGCCGAGCCGACGGCGTCCCTCACCTCGGGCACGGCGAAGAGCATGACGCCGCCCAGGCCGAGACCCGCCGCCTCGGCGACCGCCCGCCGCAGCGAGTCCCGCGAGTGCTGGACGACGCCCGGCATCGACGGCACCGGCGCCGGCTCGGTGATCCCCTCCCGGACGAACACCGGCAGCACCAGGTCGGCCGGGTGGATCCGGGTCTCGGCGACCAGTCGGCGCAGGGCCGGGGTGGTCCGCAACCGGCGCGGGCGCACGGACGGGAAGCCCCCGGCCGCCGCGGCCCGGGTCGCAGCCGAACCGGTCACCTCGCCGACCGGCGAGCCCCGGCCCGGCGCTGACTGGGTCGCAGCCGAACCGGTCACCTCGCCGACCGGCGAGCCCCGGCCCGGCGCTGACTGGGTCGCAGGACCGGCTCGCCGTTCTCGACCGCAGCCAGCCGCAGCCCGGCACCGTAGTCGGCGAGCGCCTCGACGAGGGCGTCGGCGGTGGCCTCGTCGGCGAGGACGTCGACCCGCAGCCCGTGCTCCTGGGCGGTCTTGGCCGTCGCGGGACCGATGCAGGCGATCACCGTGGTCACGTGCGGCTTGCCCGCGATGCCGACGAGGTTGCGCACCGTCGAGGAGGAGGTGAACACGACCGCGTCGAACTGCCCGCCCTTGATCGCCTCGCGGATCTCCGCGGGCGGCGGGGCCGCGCGGACGGTCCGGTAGGCCGTGACGTCGTCGACCTCCCAGCCGGTGTTCTGCAGGGCCGCGACCAGGGTGTCGGTGGCGATGTCCGCGCGGGGCAGGAAGACCCGGTTGATCGGGTCGAGGACCTCGTCGAACGGCGGCCACACGTCGGCGAGACCCTGCGCGGACTGCTCGCCGGTCGGCACCAGGTCCGGCTCGATGCCCCACTCCCGCAGCGCCGCCGCGGTGATCCCGCCGACGGCGGCCACCTTGAGCCCGGCGAAGGCCCGCGCGTCGAGCCCGAACTCCTCGAACTTCTCCCGGATCGCCCTGACCGCGTTGACGCTGGTGAAACCGATCCACTCGTACCGACCGGTGACCAGGCCCTTGACGGCCTTCTCCATCTGGTGCGGGGTGCGCGGGGGCTCGACGGAGATGGTGGGCACGACCTCGGCGACGGCGCCGTGCTCCTCCAACCGGGTCACCATCGACCCGGCCTGCTCCTTGGTCCTCGGCACCAGCACCCGCCAGCCGAACAGCGGCTTGGTCTCGAACCAGGACGCCTGCTCGCGCTGGTCGACAGCCGCACCGACGACGGCGGTCAGCGACCGCTCCATCCTCGCCTTGGGCAGCACCGTCTTGACCTCGGCCAGGGTGCAGGTCACCGTCCGCTGCCTGACCGTCGTCCCGGCGGTGGACACCGCGACCGGCGTCCTCGGGTCACGACCGGCGGCGAGCAGGCCGCGGGCGCTGTCCACGACGTCCGACTCGACGCCGAGGACGACGACCGTGGTATCGGCCCCGGCGTGCGCCGACCAGTCGACCTCGGTCCCGTGCGGGTGGACGACGTGCAGCCCGTCGACCCCGGCGGGGGTGAGCGGGATGCCCGCATAGGTGGGCACCGCGGTCGCCGCGGAGACGCCCGGTACCACCTCGAACGGGATCCCCGCCTTGCGGCAGGCCAGGATCTCCTCGGCGAGACCGGAGAACAGCGCGGGGTCGCCGTCCATGAGGCGTGCGACCCGGCCGCCCGACCGCGCCGCCTGCAGGACGAGCTTGGCCCTCGCCGCGCGGGTCATCGGCTCGCCGTCCTCGCCGAACCCGGCGTCGAGCACCTCGACCCCCTCCCGGCAGTGGGTGGCGAGAAGCACGTCCCGGGGCAGTTGGTCGAGCACGACGACGTCGGCCTGGTGCAATCGCTCGACGGCGCGCAGCGTCAGCAGGCCCTCGTCACCGGGGCCCGCGCCGACGAACGCGACCCGACCGGTGGTCGTCTTCTTGCTCATACGGGTGGAGCTCACTGGTCACCTTCTCTTACCAAGGCGGTGGTCGGTGGAGTCCGGAACGACGCCGACGGTCGTGCCGCGGCGGCGAGCGCCAGGGATCGTGGTACGAGCTCGGCGGCTCCGCCGTCGAGCAGCTGGTCGGCCAGGTCGTGGCCGAGGTCCCTGGCGGTGGTCTCTGCGTCGGCGTCGAACGGGACCGACGCGCTGCGGCGGACGACCGCCGAGCCGTCGACCGCCGCGACGAGGGCACGCAGGCGCAGCCGGGCACGCCCGGCGCCGCCGTCGAGTTCGGCGAGCGCGCCCAGCGGGGCGGCGCACCCGGCGCCGAGGGTGGCCAGCACGGCCCGCTCGGCGGTGACGCAGACGCGGGTGGCCCGGTCGTCGAGGGAGGCGAGCAGCGCCAGCATCCGGCGGTCGCCTGCCCGGCACTCGACGGCGAGCGCGCCCTGTCCCGGCGCGGGCAGCATCAGCGCCGGATCGATGACGTCGGTCGCCTCGCCGGCCCTGCCGAGTCGCAGCAGCCCGGCGCGGGCGAGGACCACGGCGTCGAGCCTGCCGTCGGCCACCTCCCGCAGCCGGGTGTCCACGTTGCCGCGGAGGTCGACGACGTCGAGCCCGAGGCCGAGCGCCCGGAGCTGGGCCGCCCGGCGCGGTGACCCGGTGCCGACCCTCGCCCCGCCCGGCAGCCCGGCCAGGGTCAGGTCGTCGCGGGCCACCAGGACGTCGCGGGGGTCCTCCCGCACCGGGACGGCCGCGACGACCAGCCCCTCCGCCGGGGCCGTCGGCAGGTCCTTCAGCGAGTGGACGGCGAGGTCGACCTCCCCGGCCAGCAGCGCCTCCCGCAGCATCGACACGAAGACGCCGGTTCCGCCGAGGGAGGCGAGCGGTGCTGCCGTGACGTCACCCGTGGTGGTGAGCTCGACCAGTTCGACGGGTGGTCCGCCCGCCTCGCGGATCCTGGCGGCGACCCAGCGCGACTGGGTCGTCGCCAGCACGCTGCGCCGGGTGCCGAGCCTCACCGTGGTCACGACGCCCCTCCGTTCAGCGCCCGGAGCGGGGCGGGTCCGAGCCCGACGACGGCCGGGTCGGTGCACGGAGTCTCCAGGTCGAACAGCTCGCGCAGGGCGCGCGCGTAGGTCTCGCCCTGCGGGCCGGACGCCAGCTCCTTGACCCGGACCGTCGGGGTGTGCAGGAGCTTCTCGACCACGCGGTGCACGGTCTGCTCGACCTCGGCGAGCACCCGGGCGTCGACCTCCCCGAGCCGGGACGCCAGCCTGCCGAGCTCGGCCTCCACCACGGCCGACGCCCTGGCCCGCAACGCGACGACGGTCGGGGCGACGGCTCCGGCGCTCCGCGAGGCGAGATACGCGGCGACCTCCTCGGCCACCACCGACCTCGCGGCGGCCAGCGCGGGCATGACGGCGCCGTTCCCGGTGGCCAGCTCGTGACCCAGCACCTCGAGGTCGACGACGTGCGCCCCGGGGAGGTCGGCGACCTCGGGTGCGACGTCCCGGGGCAGGGCGAGGTCGAGGTACACCTGGGGGGCGCCGTTCCGCGCGGCGAGGGCGGCCGACGCCGCGTCGACGTCGAGGACCTGGCCGGGGGCACCGGTCGCGGTGATCACCAGCTCGGCGTCCGCGAGCGCCGGGGCGAGGTCGGTCATCGGGACGGCGCTCGCCCCCGCGGTCCCGGCCAGCCGGTCGGCGTGCTCCAGGGTCCTGCTGGCGACGGTGACCGTCGCCGCCCCTGCCCGCCGGGCCGTCGCCACCGCGAGCGAGCTCATCGCGCCTGCGCCGACGACCAGCACCCTGGCCCGGTCCAGCGGGCCGAGGATCCCTGCCGCGAGGTCGAGACCGGTGCCCAGCAGCGACCGGCCGACGCCGTCGAGCTCGGTGTCGGTCCGCACCCGTTTGCCGGCTCGCAGCGCGGCGCGCAGCATCGGGCCGAGGACCCGGCCGCAGGTGCCGGCCTCCTCGGCGATCCGCAGCGCGGTCCGGACCTGGCCGAGGATCTGCCCCTCCCCGACCGCCATCGAGTCCAGGCCGCCGGAGACCTCGAAGAGGTGCCGGACGGCCGCCTCCTCGAAGTGGATGAACAGGCCGTCCTGCAGCTCGCCGAGCCCGACGCCTGTCGCGGCGGCCAGGGCCTGCCCGACGGCGGTGACCGCGGCGTGGAACCGCCGGGTCTCGACGTAGACCTCGAGCCGGTTGCACGTCGCCAGGACCGCCACCTCGGTGACGTCGTCCGCCCCGGTGAGGGTGCGGCACAGGGCCGTCACCGCGTCGGCGTCGAGGGCGCAGCGCTCCAGCAGCTCCAACGGGCAGGTGTGGTGGGACAGACCGACGACGACGACGCTCACCGGGCCACCTCCCCGGTCCCGTCGACGACGGCGAGCTCGGCCGAGCCGTGCCGCTGCTCGTGGAAGGCGAGGATCTGCAGCTCCGTGGACAGGTCGACCTTGCGCACCATCACCTCGTCGGGGACGGTGAGCACGCACGGGGCGAAGTTGAGGATGCTCCGCACCCCGGCGGCGACCAGCCGGTCGCACACCTCCTGGGCCGCGGTCGCCGGGGTGGCGACCACGCCGATCTGCGCGTCCTCCTCCGCGACGACGCCCTCCAGCTCGCCGACGTGCCGGACGGCCAGCCCGGCGATCCGCTCGCCGACGACGGCCGGGTCGGCGTCCAGCAGCGCGACCACGGTGAAGCCGCGGGAGCCGAACCCGCCGTACCGGGCCAGCGCCCGGCCGAGGCTGCCGATCCCGACGATGACCACGCGCCAGTCCTGGGTGAGGCCCATCGCCCGGGAGATCTGGTAGATGAGGTAGTCGACCTCGTACCCGACGCCCCGGGTGCCGTAGGACCCCAGATAGGAGAGGTCCTTCCGGAGCTTCGCCGAGCCGTCGCCGACGGCCGCCGCGAGCGCCTCCGAGGAGACCGTGCTGACGCCGGCCTCGGCGAGCGAGGTGAGTGCCCTGAGGTAGACGGGCAACCGGGCGACGGTCGCGTTCGGTATGCCCTGGCGCAGGGGTCGCTCCCGCCGGCCGAGCCGGTCAGGGCGTTCGGTAGCCACGGGCGAGGAGGCTCCTTCAGTGGTTGCTGGGGGGTTCCCGTCCAGGGTAGGCAGTAGTGAACGTACGCACAAAGTCGCACGCTGCGCACGTCCACCAGGCGGGACGGCTGCCCGTTCAGCCGACCCCATCCGCCCTGTTCAGGGGGCCTTCGTCCGGTACGTGCGGAGGAGTGCCGCGGCGACAGGGGACCTCTGATTCGGTCACCGAGCGTGGTCGGCCGTGGGGGACGCCGCGGGCGGGCGCGACCCCGGTCGAGGGCGGCGGGAGCCCGCGGGCCTGCCTCCCGCGACCCGAGATCGACTCCCTCCGTGTCCGTCCGGACTCGTTCCGTGCCCGGCGGTGGCCCCGGGGCCGGGCTACAGTGAAGGGCATGGCCGTCGGTGACCGTCGCCCCGAGCCTGCGATCCACCTGCCCCCGCGGCACGGCGCGCCTGCCGTCTCCGGCGTCACCGGCGCAGGCCTGGCGCCCGCGGGCGACCCGACCGCAGCCGCCTTCTTCGACGTCGACAACACGATCGTCCGGGGCGCGTCGATCTACCACCTGGCCAGAGGGCTGTACCGGCGCAGGTTCTTCACCCTGCGGGAGATCACCGGCTTCGCCTGGCACCAGGCCCGGTTCCTCACCCACGGGGAACGGCTGGGGCACCTGGCCGACATCCAGGCCAGGGCGCTCGCCTTCGTCGCCGGTCACTCCGTCGCCGAGCTCACCGCCATCGGCGAGGAGGTCTACGAGGAGCTGCTCGCCGACCGGATCTGGCCGGGGACGCAGGAGCTGGCCTGGACCCACCTCGTCGCGGGCCAGCGGGTGTGGCTGGTGACCGCGACGCCGGTCGAGGTGGCCAGCGTCATCGCCCGGCGGCTGGGGCTGACCGGGGCGCTGGGAACCGTCGGCGAACAGGTGGACGGCATCTACACCGGCCGACTCGTCGGCGAGGTGATGCACGGCGCGGCCAAGGCGCGGGCGGTCAGGGAGCTCGCCGCGGCCGAGGGCCTCGATCTGTCTCGGTGCTCGGCCTACAGCGACTCGGTCCACGACCTCCCGCTGCTGGACCTGGTCGGGCACCCCTACGCGATCAACCCGGACGGGCGACTGAAGTCCCACGCGAAGGCGCACGCCTGGCCGGTGCAGGACTTCCGCACCCGACGCAAAGCCGTGAAGATCGGCGTCCCGACGGCGGCCGTCGCCGGGGCGACGCTGCGGGCGGTGCTCAAGGGCATGGCCCGGCACCGCCGCCGCCCAGGCTGACTGACGTACCTGAGTGCCTGACTAACCTGAGTGCCCGCTGCTACGGCACCGTGGGGATGGACTACTCCTGGGCCGGTGCCCTCATCCGGTAGGAATGGTCGGGTCGTCGGACGGGGCCGGAGGTGTCCCGTCCGGCGACACCGGACGAGAACCCAGGACGCGCACCGAGAGACGGGACGGGTGGACGATGCGTGGACGAGGCAGGGCACTGATCGCGGTACCA
>JAAYAH010000208.1 GCA_012719445.1 Actinomycetales bacterium
GACACGGCAGTTGTAGTTCGTTGTGATCACTCCGTTTGTGATCAGGCGACATTGTCGGCGTAGGCGTTCCAGGCTTGGTGGCAGCTGCGGGCGCGGGCTTGGTGGTGGCGGCGCCAGTGCGACCAGCACTGGATGTGCACGCGGTCGTGGCGTGGGGTGGGCAGGACGGTGGCGGCGAGCAGGTGCTGCAGTTCCGGGACACTGATCGGGACGAGTTCGGGTGGGTCCTGGCCGGTGGCCTGAGCTGCGGCGACGTGCTCGAGGAGTGCGGCGATGGCCAGGAAGGCGTAGGCGGTCAGGGCGGCGGTCGACCAGCGGTGCCAGGAGGTCCAGGTGCGGACCTGTCCGGCATCCAGGCCGGTGGTGCGCTTGGCGAGTTGGAAGTCTTCCTCGATGTGCCAGCGGGCGCAGACCACGGCGACCAGGTCCGTCAGGGACACCGGTGCGGCGGTCCAGCAGCGGAAGAACGCCAGCATGCGGGTGTAGCGGTGCCGGCGGACCAGCAGCACGCTGTGCCCGCGCACGGGTTCGACCGCCGCAGGCTCGGCGGTGCCGGCGTGGGGGTCACCGTGTCCGCCGACGGGGGTGTCGTCTTCGTGGACCTGCAGGAGTGCCCAGTCGTAGTCCTTGGCGCCCTTGGCGGCGGTGCCGGTGCGCATCCGGGCCCAGGCGGTGGCAGGCACCAGCTTCACGGCCTCGGTGCAGGCCCGTCGCCTGCGGTCGGGCAGGGTGAGGCGGCGGTTGGCGGGGACGGCAACCACATAGGCCAGGTGCAGACGGCGGCAGGCGGTGCGGAACGCGACCGACCCGTAGACCTCGTCCGCGGTCACGTACTGCGCCGTGACGCCCGCGGCGACGGCCTCGCGTAGCAGGCCGACGGCCAGGTCGGGCTTGGTCGCGAACACCACCTCGTCGGGGACACCGGCCAGGTCTCGGCGTTCGTCGTCGCCGGCCCAGTCCGCGCCCAGGTACAGGCGCCGCCCGATCACGGTGTGCCCGACCGGGGTGACCAGCGACAGGTGGACCGCGACCTGGCACAGGCCGATCCCGCCCAACGCGCCGGAGTACTGCTGGGCGGCACCGACCGCGTCGGTGGAGGACTTGGCGTCACCGGTCTCGTCAACCGCCAACATCACCGGCCCGCTGACCTGCTGCGACAGGTGACGGGTGGCCCAGCCGGCCACGGTGGCCAGGACCTCCTCGGCGTCCCAGACCGCGCGGGACAGCAGGTGCTGCAACCGATCCGGACTGCGGTGACCGACCGCCTCGGCGATGGTCCAGCAGTTCTTCCGCGGCAGCTCCATCAGCAGACCGGTGACCAGGTCGGCGAACGTGGCCCGCGGCTCGCGGCGCCCGAACAGGCCGGCCACGGCAGCCGTCAGGTCCTCCAGCAGCGCGCGGTGATCGGGATGGGTTACGGTCGTCTCGACGGTCGTCGTGTCAGGGTGTTTCGTCACAGTTCATCGTGATCACGACGGCCGTCCCGCATGCCACCCGACATGCCCGCCACCTGCAGTGATGTCCGGAACATCACAAACTACGGCTGCCGTGAC
>JAAYAH010000030.1 GCA_012719445.1 Actinomycetales bacterium
CGCGGGGCCGCCTCCGTTCGACGCCGGGTCGCCTCCGTTCGACGCCGACCGGGTGGAGCGCGCCGTCCGGGAGATCCTCGTCGCCATCGGCGAGGATCCCGACCGGGACGGCCTGAAGGAGACCCCGGCCCGGGTGGCGCGGTCGTACGCGGAGATGTTCGCCGGGCTTCGGCAGGACCCGGCCGACGTCCTCACCACCACCTTCGACCTCGGCCACGACGAGCTGGTCCTGGTCAGGGACATCGAGGTGTTCTCCTGCTGCGAGCACCACCTGGTGCCCTTCCACGGGGTCGCCCACGTCGGCTACATCCCCGCGGCCGACGGCCGGATCACCGGGCTGAGCAAGCTGGCCCGGCTCGTCGACGTCTACGCCCGACGCCCCCAGGTCCAGGAGCGGTTGACCACCCAGGTCGCCGACGCCCTCGTCGGGGCGCTCCAGCCGCGCGGGGTCATCGTCGTGGTCGAGTGCGAGCACCTGTGCATGTCCATGCGGGGAGTGCGCAAACCGGGGTCGCGCACCATCACCTCCGCTGTCCGCGGCGTGCTGAGGACCCCGGCGACGCGGGCAGAGGCGCTCGGGCTCATCCTCGGCCGCGGTCACTGACCGCCGTGCGTAGGGTTGGCGGGTGAGCACAGTCCAGGCATCGCTCCGCAACCGGGCACCGACCGCGCGCTGTCTCGTCATGGGCGTGGTCAACGTGACCCCGGACTCCTTCAGCGACGGCGGCCTGTGGCTGGACCCGGCCGCCGCCGTCGCGCACGGCCTGCGGCTGGTCGCCGACGGCGCGGACCTCGTCGACGTCGGCGGGGAGTCCACCCGCCCCGGCGCCGACCGGGTGACCCTCGACGAGGAGCTGCGCCGGGTGCTCCCGGTGGTCGGGGAGCTGGCCGCGGCCGGGGTGGCCGTCAGCGTCGACACCATGCGGGCCCGGGTCGCCGAGGCGGCGCTGGCCGCCGGGGCGTGCCTGGTCAACGACGTCAGCGGAGGGCTGGCCGACCCGGACATGGCCGGGGTCGTCGCTGCGGCCGGGGTGCCGTTCGTGGTCATGCACTGGCGGGGGCACAGCGCGGTGATGGACGGTCTCGCGGAGTATCAGGACGTCGTCGCGGACGTCCGGCGGGAGCTGGCCGACCGGTTGGCGGCCCTGGTCGGGGCCGGGATCGCCGAGGAGCAGCTCGTCGTCGACCCGGGGCTCGGCTTCGCGAAGACCGCTGCGCACAACTGGGAGCTGCTCGCCGGGCTCGACGACCTCACCGGGCTGGGCAGGCCGGTCCTGCTCGGGGCGTCCCGCAAGCGGTTCCTCGGGTCCCTGCTGGCCGGTCCGGACGGCACGCCGGTGCCGACGGGGGAGCGGGACGCCGCGACGGCGGCGACCACGGTGGTCGCGGCGACGGCCGGG
Organism: Actinomycetales bacterium; assembly: GCA_012719445.1. Lineage (GTDB taxonomy): Bacteria > Actinomycetota > Actinomycetes > Actinomycetales > Kineosporiaceae > JAAYAH01. The sequence continues at coordinate 1,401 of JAAYAH010000030.1, forward strand.
GTGTGGTGCGTCCGGGTGCACGACGTGAAGGCCTCGGCGGACGCCGTCCGGGTGGCGGCTGCGGTCCGGGCCGCGGCCCGGCGGGACGCCGCGGCGGGTGCGGCGGCGGGCACCGCGGCGGGCACTGCGGCGGGTGCGGCGTGACCGGGCAGGCCGTCTTCGGGCCCGCCGGCCGGGAGCTCGACCGGGTGTGCCTTGTCGGCCTCACCGCGCGGGGCTTCCACGGTGTCCTGGCGGAGGAACGCCGCACCGGGCAGGATTTCGTCGTGGACGTCGTCCTGCACCTCGACACCCGGCAGGCGGCACGGGACGACGACCTCGCGGCGACGGTGGACTACGGCAGGTTGGCGACCGCGGTGGCCGACGTCGTCCGGGGTCCGGCGGTCCGGCTCGTCGAGACCCTCGCGGACCGGATCGCGGCCGTGTGCCTGGCCGAACAGCGGGTCGTCGCGGTCGACGTCACGGTGCACAAGCCGCACGCGCCGGTGCTGGAGCCCTTCGGCGACGTCCGGGTGGAGCTGCGACGGTACCGGGACGAGTCGTGACCTCGCCGCTGCGTCACCTCGACCTGGACGAGGACCCGCCGGGCCCGGTCCCGGCGGTGCTCGCCCTGGGGTCGAACCTCGGTGACCGCGAGGCGGCGCTCGCGGGGGCGGTCACCGAACTGGCCGGCTACGAGGGGGTCCGGGTGCGGGCCGTCTCGCCCGTCGTCGAGACGGCCCCGGTCGGCGGGCCGGAGCAGCCGGACTACCTGAACGCCGTCGTCCTCGTCACCACGGCGCTCTCCCCGCTGGCCCTGCTCGCCGTCTGCCAGCAGGTCGAGACCGAGTACGGCAGGCGACGCGGGGTCCGCTGGGGGCCGAGGACCCTCGACGTCGACCTCATCACCTACGCCGACCTCGTCGCCCGGTGCGCCGACCTGGAGATCCCCCACCCGAGGGCGGCGTCCCGGGCCTTCGTCCTCGTCCCGTGGGCCCGGACGGACCCGGAGGCGGTCCTCCCCGACGCCGCAGGGCCGGGACGGCCGGCGCGGGTGACCGACCTGCTCACCGGGCTGGACACCGCGGGGGTGCGGTGGCGAGAGGACGTCGAGTTGCGGGTGCCCTCGTGACGGGCTGGCGCCCGGCGCGGGTGTCCACCGCCGTGCTGCTCGCGCTGGTCGCGGCGCTGGCCGGCTGGATCTGCCTTGACTGGTGGGCGGGCAACGGTGGCGAGGCACCGCCGATCCCGTGGACCGCGGTGGTCGGGACCATCCTGCTCGCGACGGCCGTCGTCGCGGCGGGACTCCCGGTGCGACGCTGGGTCCGCGGGGTGCGCGACCGGGTCCTCGACCCGCTGGTCGCCGCGCGCACCCTGGTACTCGCCAAGTCCGCCGCCTACGGGGGCGCCGTCCTCGTCGGGTGGTACGTCGCCCAGGCGGTCGCGATGCTGCCGGATCTCGTCGGAAGCCGGACGGCGCACCTGGTCATGGCGGTGCTGGGAGCTCTCGCCGCGGTCGGGGTCGTGGCCGCGGGGCTGGTCGTCCAGCAGTGGTGCCGGATCCCGCCGCCCGACGACGAGGACGCCGAGGAGACCTCCCGGGACGGGTGACCCGGGAGGGGAACCCGGTGCGGCCGCTGACCCCGGACACACTCGCCGGCCCCCGGGCACACTTTTCGGCCGTCGGCCTCGTCGTCGGCGTGTCCCGCGCCGTCCGGTGGGACGGGCGCGGTAGACAGTGCCCGTCGGCCGGCCCGCACGAGCCGTCGCGGACATGAGCAAGGCCCCTCGAAGCACGAGTCCGAGGGGCCTTGCCCGTGGTCGCCGGGTCCGGTTCGTCGACCCCTCGGGGTCGGATCACCATTCCCTGTGATGACGTCGGTGCGGTGCCGTGGCGGTGGAGACCGCCGGGTGCCGCGGGAGCGACCGCTGTGACACGTCGGGCCTCCGGCTCGCCGCGTCGTCATCCGCGGTCGTTCCGAGCTGCTCCGGACGGCGCGTCGTCGGGTGCCGCCCTCGGGTCTCCCCTCGGGCGACGGCCCTCCGGCGCCGGTCCGGGCCTTCCCGGAACGTCGAACCTTCGGTCCTTCCTGCCGGCCCTCAACGTCGACGTGGTCACCGGAGCCTCGCTCCGATCCAACGGAAGCGTCCCCGCGCTGGATCGTTGTGCTGTGGTCCGGTCCTCGTCCCGAGCGTCCACGGTTCTCGGTCTCCCGGCGGTACCTCCGAGATCGACCTGTCGTCGCTGGTGGCGTGGGAGATTTCTACTCCGCGGAGACACAGATAGCAAGAGCTTCGCACAAGAACTTCCGGGGATTCGGGATGTCCTCGGCGTGTCGCGTGCACCGTCGGATGAACCGGCACGACGGGGGCGGTGGGGGCCGGTGACGGGGGCCCGACCGACCCCACCGTGTCCCCGGGGAGCGGTGGCGCGCGGGCTGTGGACAGAGCTGTGGACGAACAGGGGGTCGAGCGGCCGAACCTGTGGACGGAGGTGATCGCGCTGTGGACAGGCGGGGGGCGGCAGGGCGAGGTGGTGTTGCGTGGCCGGACGGTGACCGTGGTTGCCGTGGTGGCGGGAAGCCGAGCCGTGGCCGGGCCATGATCGTGGCTGTCGGCTGTCGGCTGTCGGCTGTCGGCTGTCGGCTGACGGGCAGCCGGGCTGACGGGCAGCCGTGCTGTCGGGGTGGCGCCGCGCGGCGGGTCGTAGTCCACAGAGAAGATTTCGAGACGACGCACGAAAATCACGCTCCGTGCTTCCTGTGAGTACAAGGCGCCTAACACAGGGAAGTCATGGGATTCGGCTCCTTGACCTCATCCAGTTGCCCCCCGTACGGTCTTTTTGCATTGGTGGAGCCAACTGACACTGGGCGACGGGTCAATCGAGACACCCGCCCGCCGTCCGATGCCAGGAGCAGGCGACAGGTAATCGCAAGAATTTCGCGATTACCGCGACCACTGGGCATGGTCGCGAATGATCGCCTGTGGGCCGGCGCATGACGCAGTGCGTCGGACGACAGACAGCCGGGTGGGGCCGGCTGGAGATCCTGCCGTCCGATCGGTCACGTCCATAGCCGAGATACCGGTGCCCGCAGAACGGCCGCCGGGTCAGCACCGTGAGGAGACATCTTGTCGCAGCTCGTCCTGTATGTTTCTGATCTTGTTGCGGTGGGTGTGTTGGTGTTCGGGTTGTACTTTCCGCGTCATCGTCGGCGGGATCTGGTGGTGGCGTATCTGGGGGTCA
>JAAYAH010000209.1 GCA_012719445.1 Actinomycetales bacterium
ACACCCGACGCCGCCACTCCTACTGCGCCAACCTCAGCCCCATCACCTACGAGAACCGCACCACCGCTACGCTCCCGCAAGCGGCATAACCACCACACCCCGTGTCCAAGATCCGGGGTTAAGGCCCACAGAGGCCGAGCGATCGATTGCTCCGTTCTTGATCCATTTGCGCTGTTCAGGGTCGATGTGGCCGTTACGCTCACCGGTCATGGACATCTTTGAGGGCGCGCCGACCTGGTTCGAGGTGGTGTTCTTCGCGGCTGCGGTCTTCGTTGCGGTCGTGGGAACGCTCGCGCTGGTGGGGTTCGGGATCACGTTAAGGAAGGCGTGGAAGAGATCTCGGATGCGATCGTGATCGAGTCCGGACCGCCCTGCGATGTGGAGAGCCCGGACCAGGCAGGGCGAGATCTTGGTGTCAGGCTGCCTACGCGGCTTCGGGAGGTCTACCAGTTCGGTGACGGCCGATACCGTCACGACGGTCAGCGGTGGGTGGTGTGACCGCTGAGCCGGTTGGTGGCTGACACCCTCGGCGGCTGGCGGCAGGGAACGTTGGATCCCGGCTTGCTCGCCTTCGCCGACAACGGGACGGGGAACCCGTCCTGCGTCCCTGTCGACGGCCACGACGAGGTGATCTTGTGGGGCTGGATCGATGGAGAACCGCAGGGCAGCGAGGTCACCCTCTCTGACTTCCTGGCCCGTTGGGCACCTCTGCGGTGACCCACTCGACAGGGCGTGCATCGCTACGTGCGGCACTCCCGTCGAGGCCGGTCGGGCTGGCGGCATGCGCGAGCCTGATCCGAACAAGGAGTACGCCCCACAGGGCGCGCACGTCGTCGTAGACCGCGGTGGGCAGGGCGGTCGTGGTGGTCACGAGGCCTCCAGGTGGAGGGCCTGTGACCTGCGGGGACGCGATGCTTCCAGTAGTACGCCGCTCTCAGTAGTACCAGGGGAAGGCGGACCAGTCGGGTGGCCGCTTCTCCAGGAACGAGTCACGGCCCTCGGCGGCCTCGTCGGTCATGTAGGCGAGCCGGGTGGCCTCGCCCGCGAACACCTGCTGCCCGACCAGTCCGTCGTCGACGAGGTTGAAGGCGAATTTCAGCATCCGCTGCGCGGTCGGGCTCTTGCCGTTGATCTCGGCGGCGACCTCGAGGGCGGCCCGTTCCAGTTCGGCGTGGTCGGCCACGACGTTCACCGCGCCCATCCGGTGCATGGTCTCGGCGTCGTAGGTCCGGCCGAGGAAGAAGATCTCCCGGGCGAGCTTCTGGCCGACCATCCGGGCCAGGTACGCCGAGCCGAACCCGGCGTCGAAGCTCGCGACGTCGGCGTCGGTCTGCTTGAACCTCGCGTGCTGGCGGCTGGCCACGGTGAGGTCGCAGACGACGTGCAGGCTGTGTCCGCCGCCTGCGGCCCAGCCCGGGACCACGGCCACCACCACCTTGGGCATGGTCCGGATCAGACGTTGCACCTCGAGGATGTGCAGTCGGCCGCCGTGCGCCGCGGCCAGGGCGGCGTCGACGTCGGCAGCGGTCTCCCCCGGGCGTCCGGTGGCGTCGTCGGCGCGGGTGTACTGGTAGCCGGAGCGACCGCGGATGCGCTGGTCCCCCCCGGAGCAGAAGGCCCAGCCGCCGTCCCTCGGGCTCGGCCCGTTGCCGGTCAGCAGCACGCAGCCGACGTCGGGGGACATCCGGGCGTGGTCGAGGGCGCGATACAGCTCGTCGACGGTGTGCGGCCGGAAGGCGTTGCGCACCTCCGGGCGGTCGATGGCGATCCGGACGGTGCCCCGTGCCGGACCGTCCAGCGTGCACCGGTGATAGGTGACGTCGGTGAGGTCGAAGCCGCCGACGGCTCGCCACGCACCGGGATCGAAGAGCTCGGAGACCCGATCGGTACCCACCAGCCGAGGATAGGCGCCGACCGGCTGCTGCGAGGATGGCGGCGTGGTTGGCCCCTCCTCGGCCGCGCTGGCCAGGCTCACCGTCGAGGCACTCGTCCGCGCCGGGGTGAGTCACGTCGTCCTCTGCCCCGGGTCGCGCAGCGCCCCGCTGGCCTACGTCCTCGACCAGGGCGCACGGGACCGGACGGGGCCGTTCCTGTGCGTTCGGCACGACGAACGGGTTGCCGCGTTCACCGCGCTCGGGGTGTCCCGGGGAGGGGCGACGGCTGCCGGGCCGGGCGTCGTGGCGCTGGGCGCCGTGGTGACCACGTCGGGGACCGCCGCGGCCAACCTGCACCCGGCGGTCCTGGAGGCCCACCACGCCGACGTCCCGCTGGTCGTGGTGACCGCAGACCGGCCGCCCCGGCTGCGCGGGACCTGGGCCAACCAGACCAGCGAGCTCCAGTCCGAGGTCTTCGGGGACGCCGTCCGGGCCCGGATCGACCTCGACGACGCCACGACCGCCGGGGATCCGGACGCCGCCCGCGCTGCGCTCGACCGGGTGCTCGCCGCGGCCAGGGGCGGAGCCGGGGGTCCCGGGGGATGCCGGCCTGGTCCCGTGCACCTCAACCTCGGGTTCGACGACCCCCTCGTTCCCGATCCCCTTGATCCCGATCCCGGCGACCTCGTTCCCGGCGAGGCCGCGCACCGCGTTGCCGGTGCGAGCGACCCCCTCGGCTCCGGCCCCGCGGGACCGGACGGCCCCGCGGGACCCGACGCAGTCGCCGTGTCCGGGCATCCCGTCGTCCTCGGCGGGGCGGGGGACCCCGGTGCGGGACGCACGGTGGTGGTGGCGGCGGACGGCGCAGGTCCTCTCGCCCGGTGTCTCGCGGAACGGGCCGGCTGGCCGCTGCTGGCCGAGCCCTCCTCCGGTGCCCGGTGCGGCCCGAACGCCGTCGGCGCCTACCGGCTGCTGCTGGAGCATCCGGGGCTCGGCGGGCGGGTCCGCCGGGCGGTCGTCTTCGGACGGCCGACGCTGTCCCGCCCGGTCGCCCGGCTGCTCGCCGACCCCCTGACCGAGGTCGTGCTGGTCTCACCCTGCCCGGACCGGCCAGGTCCCGGTCGTCCGGTCACCAGGGTCACCGAGGCCGACGTCCGCGCCGCGATCGCCGCGATCGCCGGGAATCCGGAGAGCGCGGGACGTGCGGAGGGCGCCGGGACGGGGGGCGGGGCGTGGCTGGCGGCATGGCGGGAGGCGGGGACCGCCGCGGTGCGCGCCGTCGACCGGGTGCTGGACGACCTGCCCGGGCTGGCGGGGCCCCTCGTGGCACGCGAGGTACTGGCCGCGCTCGGACCGGCCGACGTGCTGGTGGTCGCGGCCAGCAACGCCGTCCGGGATCTCGATCTGGCCGGACACCCGACACCCGCACCGGACCGGCTGCCCACCGTGCTGGCCAACCGGGGGCTGGCCGGGATCGACGGGACCCTCTCCACGGCGACCGGCGTCGCCCTCGCCCTCGCCGCCGGCCGCGAGGACGGTCGCCCCCCGCGCTCCGTGCGGGTGTTGACCGGTGATCTCGCGTTCCTGCACGACCTCAACGCCCTGCTGCCCGGGGCTCCGGCTGCCGGTGACGGGACCCGCGGGGACCCGCCGACGGCGGACCTCCAGATCGTGGTGGTCAACGATCGGGGCGGAGGGATCTTCTCGCTGCTGGAGCACGGGGCTCGCGCCGAGCGGGGCCCGGAGGAGGCCGCCGGGTTCGAGCGGTGCTTCGGGACTCCCCACGAGGCAGACCTCGCGGCCCTGTGCCGGGGCTACCGGGTCCCGCACACCGTCGTCCACGAGCCGGCCGGGCTGCGGGAGGCCCTCGTGGCCCCCCTGCCCGGGCGCAGCGTCGTCGAGGTTCCGTGCTCCCGGGGGGTGCTCCGGGACCTGCACGACCGGGTGAGGCGCTCCGTCGTCGAGAGTGTGCCCACGGTACTCATGGACCGGCTCGGCCCGCTGACTGATCAGCGCAGCGTACTCACTGATGGTGATTGACTCCCATCTCTGTGACCTAACGATGTGAGTGTTCGACGTTGCGTAGTCTGGGTGTGTCGGGGGAGAGCCGAGGGGACGCCGAAGATGTCGACAGGGCCGAGTCAGCCATCGGTGGCCGGGGACCACCTGATGATGCTGCACACCTCGGAGCGTGATCGTCGGGACGGCCTGGCCGCGTGGGTGAACGAGGGCCTGACCCTGGGCGAGGCCGTCGTCTACACCGAACCCGAGGGGGAGCCCGAGGACCGGTGCCTGCTCCCGGTGCTCGCGGCCAGGGGGATCGACGTCGGGGCGGCGAGGGAGGCCGGCCGTCTCGTCGGACACCCACCGGCCGAGGTGTACCGCCCTGACGGCGTCGCCCGGATCGTCCGGCGCCTGCTCGCCCAGGGCTTCCCGGCCGTCCGGCTGACCGCGGAGCGCGCCACGGCGCTGACCGTCCTGAACGAGGAGGGTCACCTCGCCGTCGAGACCACGGTGGACGACCTGTGCCGCGAGTACCCGCTGTTCGTGCTGTGCCAGTACCAGCGGTCTGCCCTCACCGGATCCCGGCTGGACGAGGTCACCGCCCTCCACCTCCTCGGGATCCGGGACCGTCAGCTCGGCACCCGGCCCCACCCCGGCGGGCTCGGCCTCTCCGGTGAGATCGATCTGGCCAACGAGGACGTGCTGGCCTGGGTGCTGAGGACGGCCACGGCGACCTGCTCGACGACCTTCACCCTGGACCTCTCCCAGGTCGGGTTCCTCGGGGTCGGCGGGGTCCGGGTGATGGAGGAGACGACCAGCGCCTTCCGCGACCGGGGCGGCCTGCTGCGGGCGGTCGCCCCCCAGCCGGCCGTCGCCCAGGTCTTCCGGCTGCTCGGCTTCGACCGGCTCCCCGGTGTGGCCGTCGTCGGACGACCGGGGTGAGCCGGACCCCGACGGTCCGTCCCGCGCCCTTCCCGGACCCGGTACGGCGCGCCGCGCCGGCTCAGTCCGTCCCGAGGGCGTCCTGGACGGCGGTGAGCTTCGCCGTCGACTCGGCGAGCTCCGCCTCCGGGTCCGAGCCGCCGACGATGCCGCACCCGGCGAACAGCCGGACCCGCCGGGGGTCGCGCGGGTCGAGCCGTCCGCAGCGCAGCGCGATGCCCAGCTCGCCGTCGCCGGTGGCGTCCAGCCAGCCGACGGGCCCGGCGTAGCGATCCCGGTCCATGCCCTCGAGCTGGTCGATCAGCGTCGCGGCCGCCCGGGTCGGCGTCCCGCACACCGCGGCGGAGGGGTGCAGTGCGGCGGCGAGGCCGAGCACCCCGGTGTCGTCGGAGAGCACCCCGGCCACGTCCGTCGCCAGGTGCATGACGTTGGCGAGGTGCAGCACGTAGGGGGCCTCCGGCACGTTGGTCGTCGAGCAGTGCGGGGCCAGTGCCTGGACGACGGAACGCACGGCGTACTCGTGCTCCTCCAGGTCCTTGCTGGACCTGGCCAGCGACGCCGCGAGCGCGAGGTCCCGTGCGTCGTCCCCGGTCCTGCAGATGGTCCCGGCCAGCACCCGGGACGTCACCAACCCCTTCTCCCGCCGGACGAGCAACTCCGGGGTGGCCCCGACCAGGCCGTCGACGGCGAACGTCCAGCACCCGGGGTACCGCTCCGCGAGCCGGCGCAGCAGCCAGCGCGTCTCGACGGGAGCCTGGGCCCGGGCCCGGACGTCGCGGGCGAGCACGATCTTCTCGATCTCGCCGGCCTCGATCCGGAGGATCGCCTCCCGGACGACCCGGGTCCATGCCCGCGGCGAGCGCGCCCCGTCCCGGTAGGTCACCCACCCGGGCGAGGCCGCCGGTCCCGGCCGGACCGGCCCGACGGGGGCCCCGGCCGGACCGGTGCTGACCGAGGTGAGCCACCACCGCCCGGAACGATGCCCGACGACCACCCGGGGGACCGTGAGGACGGCGCCGGCGGGGGAGTCGGGGGAGAACGAGAACGAGCAGAAGGCGACCGGTCCCGTGCCGGGCAGGCCCACCTCGTCCCGGATCGCGGCCCGGGCCATGAGCCCCTGCCACGCCGCGTCGGCGTCCAGGAACCGGCGCGGGCCGCGGGTGGTGACCCTGATCACCTCGCCCCAGCCGACGATCCCCTCGCCGCGGCGCACCCACGAGACGTTCTCGTCCCGGGGCAGCAGGTCGAGCAGCGGCCCGGGGTCCTCGACGGCCACCGTGCGCGCGACGAGCGGCGCGGTGGCGGGGGCGCTGGTCATCGCGATCCAGGGTAGGCCGGGGATCCACGAGGTCGCGCGCGGAGTCGGAAGCCCGTTCGCCTGATCGAGAGGCCCGTCGGCCCGATCGACCCGGCCTGCCCCGTCGGCGTCAGCTCTCGCCCGATGCCCGGACACGGGGATGCCCGTCATGCGATCCTCGTCCCGTCAGTGAGCTGTGCCCGCTTCGCCGGATCCGGTGGAGCGGGCGGTGGGGGCCGGCGGGGGCCGGCGGCGGTGAGGGGTCGGGTGCCCGGCCGGGAGCGGGGGGACGATGCGGGTCGAACGGATCCTGGTGACGCTGCTGGTCGTGGGGTGCCTCGGGTTCCTCGCCCTGGTGTCGGGGGCTGTCGCCCTGCTGGCATCCCTCGGTCAGGGGGAGCCCGAGGTGCGGTACTGCGCCCTGGCGGGGCTGAACGACGTCTGCCACGACGGCGAGCTCACCGAGCGCGTCGAGGCCACGGTGACCTCGGTGACCCAGCCGGATCCGGCGTCGGACGACGAGGTCGTGGTCGACGCGACGTTCGTGCTCGGCGGGGAGACGGTCACCGCGGAGATCGTGTCGTCCGTGGGGGCGGCGCCTCCCTCGGTCGGGGGCAGGACCGTCGTCGCCGTCAGCCCCGACGATCCCGGACTGGTGGCGCTGGTGTCCGACCTGGACCGGGTCGAGGAGCTCGACGCCGTGGAGCGGGAGCAGGCCGAGCCCACGGTCGATCCTGCCGTCTGGACGGCGATCGTCTGCCTCGTCCTGGCGGTGCTGGCGGGGGTCCTCGGCACCGGACACGCCCGCCGGGCACCCCGCCGGGCGCGATCCGTCGCCCGGTTCCCCGCCCCAGGGGTGAACCCGTACCTCACGCCACCTGCGCCGCCGTACCCGCCGTCCGCGGCGTATCCCTACGGCCCGTCTGCTGTGCAGCCGTACCCGCCGTCCGGGGCCTACCCGTACGGCCCGCCACCCGTGTACCCGTACGGCCCGCCGCCCGTGCAGTCGGACTCCCCGTCTCCGGCGAGCCACGGCTCCCCGGCCGAGGCGCCCCCGGACTCCCCTCCGGCCGCGAACCCCTGGGCAGCTCCCGACCGGCCCTGACGAGACGGTCCCGGCCGGGAGACCGGCATGCGACCATCGGTGCCGTCACCGCCGTGTCGGAGGGCGGCAGGAGACGACGGGCGGAGAACGAGACCGGACGGATCCGGGCACCGGGAACAGGCGGTTGGTCGACATGGGCAGAGGCGCGCGGATCGTCGTCACCGTTCTGGTCGCGGGGACCCTGGCCTTCGCCGGATCCATCGCCGGAGTGGTCGCGTTCGCGAGCGGGGTGGACTGGGAGGAGACCTTCGAGGACTGCCTGGTGTACGGAGAGGCCGGCGAGTGCGTCGACGACACGCTGACCGAGCGGACCTTCGCGAGCGTGCTGGACGTCGACGAGCACTGGTATCTCGCGACCGACGAGGACGACGGTGAGCCGCCCGACTACGTGACGATCGACGTGACGTTCGAGGAGTACGGCGACAAGCAGGTGGTGTCGATCGAGACCGTGGACGCCGCGACGACGCCCGATCCGGGAGACCTCGTCAGGATCGCCTACGCGGAGGGCGACCCGGAGACGGCCGCCCTGGCCGCGGACCTCGACGCGATCCTCGCCGATCGCGGCAGCGACCAGGCCCAGGAGGCCAACGAGGCCGCGGTGATCACGGCGATCGTCTGTGTCGTCCTCGCGGTGCTGGTCGTCGTCCTCGGCGTCCTGTCCGTCCGGCGGGTGCCCAGGACGCCGCGGCCGGTGTACCCGAACGTGTACGGCTGGGGCGGGTACGGCCAGGGGTACACCCAGGGGTACACCCAGGGGTACGGGGCGGGGGGTCACGGGTGGGCCGGGCAGGTCGGCGGGTACCCGGTCGGCCCTCCCGGCGGGGTGCCGGGACACCCCGGGCCTCCGGCCGCTCCCCGGCTCGCCTTCGGCTCGACCCCCTACGCTCCCTTCGTCGCAGCCCCGGCCGACAGCCCTCCTGCTGCGGCCGCACCGGCGGCCACTCCGGCCGACAGTCCTCCTCCGGCAGTCTCTCCGGTCGACGGCCCTCCTGCCGCGACCGCACCGGCGGCCTCCCCCGTCGACGGGAGGCCTGACGACGACGCCGACCCTGCGGTCTGGGGCAGGCCCTGCTGATCCGGCGTCCCGGCCGCCGGTCCGGCCGGGGCCGTGGCTCTGCGACGATCGGGGCATGTCCCGCGCCGACCTCGACAAGCAGCCGCACGACGTCGCCAGGATGTTCGACGGCGTCGCCGACCGGTACGACCTCACCAACGCGGTCCTGTCGCTGGGTCGGGACCGGACCTGGCGCGCGGCGACGGTCAGAGCCCTCGACCTCGCCCCGGGCGCTCTGGTCCTCGACCTGGCCGCAGGGACCGGCACCTCCAGTCGTGCCCTCGCCGCTCCCGGGGCCCTGGTGGTGGCCTGCGACTTCTCCCTCGGCATGCTCCGGGTCGGCCGGCGGAGGGACGTCGGCGGCGGTCCCGACACCGGCGTGGTCGGGGGCACCGGCCGCGGCCGGGTCGGGGGCCGTGGCCAGGTGTCCTTCGTCGCCGGGGACGGGACCCGGCTGCCCTTCGCCGACGGCAGCTTCGACGCCGCCACGATCTCCTTCGGGCTGCGGAACGTCGCCGACCCCGAGGTCGCCCTGCGCGAGCTGGCCCGGGTCACCCGGAGCGGGGGCCGACTCGTCGTCTGCGAGTTCTCCCGGCCGGTGCTGACCCCGCTGCGGGTGGTCTACCTGGAGTACCTGATGCGGGTGCTGCCCGAGCTGGCGAGACGGGTCAGCTCCAACCCGGAGGCCTACGTCTACCTCGCCGAGTCGATCAGGGCCTGGCCGGACCAGCAGCGACTCGGCCGGCTGATCCGCTCGGCCGGCTGGGGAGACGTCGCCTACCGGAACCTCACCGGGGGGATCGTCGCCCTCCACCGGGCGGTGCGTCGCTGACGCGTCCCACCGGTCACCCACCGGGCACCCAGCCGGTCACCCAGCCGGAGACCGTCACCCGACGCGACCGGTGGCGGGGGGCGACGTAGACTCGCGACCGAGTTCGTGAAAGCGCGCACAAGCGTGAGCCCGGCCCCGTCCGGGCACGTCACGCCGCCGTCGGGGGGGCAGGGGATCCCGTGGCGGACGGACGTCACGGACCGCGTCGCCGAGGACGACCTCCGGAGCGACTCCCGGGACCGACCTCCCGGGGGATGCCGCCCGACACCGAGACCCACCGGGGAGCCGTGAGCACCAGCAGCACCGACCGTGTCGGAGCGGGGACCGACGACGCCGATGTCATCGTCGTCGGCGCCGGCCCGGCCGGCTCGACCGTCGCCCACTACCTGGCCTGCGCGGGCCTGCGCGTCCGGGTGCTGGAGAAGACCGCCTTCCCGCGGGAGAAGGTCTGCGGGGACGGGCTCACCCCCAGGGCGGTCCGCGAGCTCGTCGCCATGGGGGTGCCCCTCCCGGAGGAGGACGGCTGGATCCACAACAGAGGGCTGCGGATCATCGGGGGCGGGGTCCGGCTGAGCATGCCCTGGCCGGACCTGTCGGCGTTCCCCGACTACGGGCTGGTCCGCCCGCGCCGGGACCTCGACGCGATCCTCGCCGACCACGCCAGGACCTCCGGCGCCGACGTCGTCGAGCGGACCACGGTCACCGGCGCGGTGCTCGACGACCGCACCGGCCGGGTGGTCGGGGTCCGGTCCCGCCCTTCCGGTGCCCGGAACGGCGACGCACCCGAGCGCGTGCACCGGGCGCGGCTGGTCATCGGGGCGGACGGCGTCTCCAGCCCGTTGGCCCGGTCGCTGGGGATCGACCGACGCTCCGACCGGCCGATGGGGGTCGCCGTGCGGACCTACTTCCGCAGCCCCCGGCACGACGACGACTGGTTGGAGAGCTGGCTGGAGCTCTGGGACGGCGAGCCGGGGCACTCGAACCTGCTGCCCGGGTACGGCTGGGTGTTCGGGGTCGGCGACGGCACCTGCAACATCGGGCTCGGCATCCTCAACTCGTCATCGGCCTTCGGCCGGGTGGACTACAAGGACCTGCTCCGGCGCTGGGTGGCCACCATGCCGGCCGAGTGGGAGTTCACCCCGGAGACGATGACCGGTCCGATCCGCGGCGCCGCCCTGCCCATGGGGTTCAACAGAACCCCGCACTACGACCGGGGCCTGCTGCTGGTCGGCGACGCCGGCGGCATGGTGAACCCGTTCAACGGCGAGGGCATCGCCTACGCCATGGAGTCGAGCCGGCTGGCCGCCGACGTGGTCACTCAGGCCCTTGCCCGGCCGGCGGAGGCCGACCGGGAGCGGGTGCTCCGCGGCTACCCACGGGTGCTCGCCGACGCCTGGGGCGGGTACTTCACCCTCGGCCGGATCTTCGTCCGGCTCATCGGCAACCCCCACGTGATGCGGCTCGCCACCCGGTACGGCCTGCCCCGGCCGACCCTCATGCGGTTCACCCACAAGCTGCTCGCCAACCTCACCGAGCCGAGAGACGGGGACGCCATGGACCGCCTGATCAACGCCATGACCCGACTGGCGCCCTCGGCATGAGCCGCCCCGGACCCGTGCTCCGGCGACGCTCGGTCGCCGCCCGACGACTCCCGGCAACGCGTCGACCTGCGCGGGAAGGACGGAAGGCGGCCCTTAGGATGGGCGCGCCCGCCCGGAGGCCGTTGGCGGCTCCGGGGCCGTCCCCGACATCAGGGACACCGACCACGTCGGGGGCATCGATGACCGTGGAAGGGATGAGCGCGTGAGCCCGTACGTGCCGATCCTCGTCCTGCTCGGCATCGCCTTCGCCTTCTCGCTGCTGACCGTCGGTCTCGGGATGATCCTCGGGCCCCGTCGGTACGGCACGGCGAAGATGGAGGCCTACGAGTCCGGCATCCAGCCGACCCCGCGCGCCGTGGGTGGCGGTCGGTTCCCGGTGAAGTACTACCTCGTGGCGATGCTCTTCATCATCTTCGACATCGAGGGGGTCTTCCTGCTGCCCTTCGCGGTCGCCTTCGACTCCCTGGGTATGTTCGCCCTCGCCGAGATGGTGCTGTTCGTCGCCACCGTCTTCGTGGCCTACGCCTACGTGTGGCGGCGAGGTGGGCTGGAGTGGGAGTGACGACCGCGGGACACCGGGGACGGCCTGTGACCACGGACCTGCCGACGACGGTGGAGGGGTTCTGACCATGGGTGTCGAGGAGAAGCTCCCCGGCGGATTCCTGCTGACGTCGGTCGAGCGGCTCGCCGGGATGTTCCGCAGGGGCTCGGTGTGGCCGGCCACCTTCGGTCTCGCCTGCTGCGCCATCGAGATGATGTCGACCGGCGGGCCCCGCTTCGACCTGGCCCGGTTCGGCATGGAGGTCTTCCGCGGCTCCCCGCGGCAGTCCGACCTCATGATCGTCGCAGGCCGGGTGAGCCAGAAGATGGCTCCGGTGCTGCGGCAGATCTACGACCAGATGACCGAGCCGAAGTGGGTGCTCTCGATGGGGGTGTGCGCCTCCACCGGCGGCATGTTCAACAACTACGCCATCGTCCAGGGCGTCGACCACCTCGTCCCGGTGGACATCTACCTGCCCGGCTGCCCGCCGCGCCCGGAGATGCTCATCAACGCCATCCTCACCCTGCACGACCAGATCGCCACGGCCCCGCTGGGGTCGGACCGGGTGTCGGCGGCACGGGCCGCGGAGCGGGCAGCCCTCGAGGCCGTTCCGACGTCGCACATGAAGGGGCTGCTCAGGTGAGCGAGGGTACCGACCGGGCGCCGGCCACGGCAGGCGAGCAGGCCGAGATCATCAAGGTCCGGCGCGGCATGTTCGGGGTCTCGGACGGCGGCGACACCAGCGGGTACGGCGGGCTGGTCGCGAGCGTCGCCGTCGCGGTGCCCGCGGAGCGGCCGTACGGCGGCTGGTTCGACGCGGCGGTCGACCGGCTCGCCGAGGTGCTGACCGGCGTCACCGACGGCGGCTTCGACGCCGCCGTCGAGAAGGTGGTCGTGGACCGCGGCGAGCTGACCCTCTTCGTGCGCCGGGCCGCCCTGGTCGTGGTCTGCCAGGCCCTGCGCGACGACCCGGACCTGAGGTTCGAGCTGTTCTCCGGGGTGAGCGGGGTGCACTACCCCGAGGAGACCGGCCGGGAGCTGCACGCCGTGTACCACCTCACCTCGGTCACCCACAACCGCCGGGTGCGGCTGGAGGTCACCTGCCCCGACGCCGACGCGCACCTGCCGTCCGTCGTGCCGGTGTACCCCTCGGCGAACTGGCACGAGCGGGAGACCTGGGACTTCTTCGGGATCGTCTTCGACGGTCACCCGTCGCTGACCCGGATCGCGATGCCGGACGACTGGCCTGGCCACCCGCAGCGCAAGGACTACCCGCTGGGCGGGATCCCCGTGGAGTACAAGGGCGCGGCCGTCCCACCGCCGGACACCCGGAGGGCGTACAGCTGATGACCGAGCAGACCAGCGAGACCCGAGCCGCCGGGGGAGATGCCACCGGCGCCGCCGCGGCGCAGGCCCGGGTGCTGAACGCCACCGGCGGGGACTGGGCCGAGCTCTCCGAGGAGGCGATCAGCCTCGGCGAGGAGCGGATCGTCGTCAACATGGGCCCGCAGCACCCGTCGACGCACGGGGTGCTCCGGCTCATCCTCGAGATCGACGGTGAGACGGTCACCGAGGCGCGCTGCGCCGTCGGGTACCTGCACACCGGCATCGAGAAGAACATGGAGTACCGGAACTGGACGCAGGGCGTCACGTTCTGCACCCGGATGGACTACCTCTCGCCGCTGTTCCAGGAGACCGCCTACTGCCTCGGCGTGGAGAGGCTGCTCGGGATCGCCGACGACGTCCCGGAGCGGGCGAGCGTGCTGCGGGTGATGATGATGGAGCTCACCCGGGTGAGCTCCCACCTCGTCGCCCTGGCCACCGCAGGGATGGAGCTCGGCGCGCTCACCGTGATGACCATCGGCTTCCGGGAGCGCGAGCGGATCCTCAAGATCCTCGAACTGATCACCGGGCTGCGGATGAACCACGCCTACGTCCGCCCCGGCGGCGTCATCCAGGACGTCCCGCCCGGCGCCGTCGACGCCATCCGGGACACCCTCCCCGGGCTGCGCCGCGGGATCAGCGACATCGAGAAGCTGTCCAACGAGAACCCGCTGCTGGTGCGCCGGCTCAAGGGCATCGCCCACCTCGACCTCACCGGGTGCATGGCGCTCGGCGTCACCGGGCCGGTGCTCCGGGCCACCGGGCTGCCGCACGACCTGCGCGCCTCGCAGCCCTACTGCGGGTACGAGACCTACGACTTCGAGGTCCAGACCTGGGACACCTGTGACGCGTACGGCCGGATGCGGATCCGGATCAACGAGATGCGGGAGTCGCTGCGGATCGTCGAGCAGTGCCTGCAACGGCTGGAACGCCGTCCCGGCCCGGTCATGGTCGCCGACCGGAAGATCGCCTGGCCGGCGCAGCTCGCCATCGGCACCGACGGCATGGGCAACAGCCTCGACCACATCCGGGAGATCATGGGCACCTCGATGGAGGCCCTGATCCACCACTTCAAGCTGGTCACCGAGGGGTTCCGGGTACCGGCGGGCCAGGTGTACGTCCCCGTCGAGGCACCCCGCGGCGAGCTCGCCGTGCACCTCGTCTCCGACGGCGGCACCAGGCCCTACCGGGCTCACTTCCGGGACCCGTCCTTCCACAACCTGCAGGCCGTGGCGGCGATGGCCGAGGGCGGCCAGCTCGCCGACGTCGTCGTCGCCCTCGCCTCCATCGATCCCGTGCTGGGGGGAGTGGACCGCTGATGCCGATCACCGCAGAGGCCAGGGAGCGCCTCACCGCCGACGCCGCGGAGATCGTGGCCCGTTACCCGCAGCCCCGTTCCGCGCTGCTGCCGCTGCTGCACCTCGTCCAGAGCGAGGAGGGGCACGTCAGCCCGGACGGCGTCGCGTTCTGCGCCGAGGTCCTCGACCTCACCACCGCCGAGGTCTCCGCGGTGGCCACCTTCTACAGCCAGTTCAAGCGCAGGCCCAACGGCACCTACACGATCGGGGTCTGCCGGAACACCCTCTGCGCGATCATGGGCGGGGACGAGATCTACGCCTCCCTCGCCGAGCACCTCGGGATCGTCGACGGGCAGACCACCACCGACGGGATGATCACCCTGGAGCGGGTCGAGTGCAACGCGGCCTGCGACTACGCCCCCGTCGTCATGGCCAACTGGGAGTTCTTCGACAACCAGACCCCGGCCTCGGCCCGGGAGCTCGTCGACTCCCTGCGGGCGGGCGAGGACGTCGCACCGACCCGGGGCGCGGCCAAGGTCTGCACCTTCAAGGAGGTCTCCCGGGTGCTGGCCGGCTTCCACGACGGCCGGGCGGGCGAGGGCCTCAGCGCGGGGGAGCCCACCCTGCGCGGCCTCCGGCTGGCCCGCGAGCAGGGCTGGGACGGCGGACCGGTGCGCACCGAGCCTGCGGGCGTCGGGGCCGCGGCGGCAGGGGAGCCGACTCCGCGCGGCGGGGTGACCAGTGCGCACGACGCCCCACCGGTCCCGGCGCGGACCCGGAGGCGGGCCGGGACGACGGCGGGCAGACCGGCGGCACAGGCCACCACGGGCGAGGACGCGCCGGGTAGTGCCTCGGCCGCCGACGGGACCGAGGAGGCCTGACGATGCCGACGCCACTCACCCCCGTGCTCAGCGCGACCTGGGACGCCAGGGACTCGTGGACCCTCGACGCCTACGAGAAGCAGGGCGGCTACCAGGCGCTGCGCACCGCGCTGACGATGGAGCCGGACGCCGTCGTCGCCCTGGTCAAGGACTCCGGGCTGCGCGGCCGCGGCGGGGCGGGCTTCCCCACCGGCATGAAGTGGGGCTTCCTGCCGAAGCCGGACGGCGGCCCGCGCTACCTCGTCGTCAACGCCGACGAGTCGGAACCGGGGACCTGCAAGGACATCCCGCTCATGCTGGCGTCGCCGCACGTGCTCGTCGAGGGCGCGATCATCGCGGCCCACGCCATCCGCGCGGCCAAGGCGTTCATCTACCTCCGCGGCGAGGTCGTGCACGTGTACCGGCGGCTGCTCGCGGCCGTCGCCGAGGCGAAGGACCGCGGCTACCTGGGCGCGAACATCCTCGGCTCGGGGTTCGACCTGGACCTCGTCGTCCACGCCGGTGCCGGTGCCTACATCTGCGGCGAGGAGACGGCGCTGCTGGACTCGCTGGAGGGACGGCGCGGGCAGCCCCGGCTGCGGCCGCCGTTCCCCGCGGTCGCCGGCCTGTACGCGCGGCCGACCGTCGTCAACAACGTCGAGTCCATCGCCAGCGTGCCGTCCATCGTGGCCAACGGCCCCGACTGGTTCTCCGGCATGGGTACCGGGAAGTCGGCCGGGGTCGGCCTGTTCAGCCTGTCCGGCCACGTCACCCGGCCCGGCCAGTACGAGGCCCCGCTCGGGATCACCCTGCGCGAGCTGCTCGACCTCGCCGGCGGCGTCCGGCACGGGCACGAGCTGAAGTTCTGGACCCCCGGCGGGTCCTCGACCCCGCTGCTCACCGCGGAGCACCTCGACGTGCCGCTGGACTTCGAGTCGGTCGCGGGCGCCGGGTCCATGCTCGGCACCAGGGCGCTGCAGATCTTCGACGAGACGACGTCGGTGGTACGGGCCGTGCTGCGATGGACGGAGTTCTACGCGCACGAGTCCTGCGGCAAGTGCACCCCCTGCAGGGAGGGCACCTACTGGCTGGTCCAGGTGCTGCGCCGGATCGAGGCGGGGAAGGGCACCGAGGAGGACATCGAGAAGCTCCTCGACATCTGCGACAACATCCTCGGTCGCGCCTTCTGCGCCCTCGGCGACGGTGCGACGAGCCCGATCGTCAGCGCGGTGAAGTTCTTCCGCGACGAGTTCGTCGCCGGAACCCACACGCCCGCATGGGAGCTGTTCCCGTACGAGCGCTCGACCCTCTTCGCGGAGGTCCCCGCCCGATGACCGTCACCGCGCGCCCGAACCCCGCCGCTCCCGAGAACCCCTCGGCGGACGCCCCCGCGGACGGGGTCACCCTCACCATCGACGACCTCGAGGTGAGCGTGCCGAAGGGCACCCTCGTCATCCGGGCGGCCGAGCAGCTCGGGATCGCCATCCCGCGGTTCTGCGAGCACCCGCTGCTCACCCCGGTGGGCGCCTGCCGGCAGTGCCTGGTCGAGGTGGCGACCCCGGCCCCGGACGGGACCCTGCGCCCCATGCCGAAGCCGCAGGCCTCCTGCACCCTGGAGTGCACCCCCGGGATGGTGGTGCGGACCCAGCGAACCTCCCCCGTCGCCGCCAAGGCCCAGCACGGGATGCTCGAGTTCCTGCTCATCAACCACCCGCTGGACTGCCCGGTCTGCGACAAGGGCGGCGAGTGCCCGCTGCAGAACCAGGCGCTGAGCAACGGCCCGGCCGTCTCCCGGTTCACCGACACCAAGCGGACCTTCCCCAAGCCGATCGCGATCTCGACCGCGGTGCTGCTGGACCGGGAGCGCTGCGTGCTCTGCCAGCGCTGCACCCGGTTCTCCGCCGAGATCGCCGGCGACCCCTTCATCGACCTCCAGATGCGCGGGGCGCAGCAGCAGATCGGCACCTTCTCGCCCGCCGTGCTCGGCTTCACCGCGGGGGACGAGCACACCGAAGGGCACGACGCCGCGGCCCGGAGCACCATCGGCGCCGCCCTGCTCGGTGAGAGCGGGCAGCCGTTCGCCAGCTACTTCTCCGGCAACACGGTGCAGATCTGTCCGGTCGGAGCGCTCACCGGGGCCGCGTACCGGTTCCGGGCCAGGCCGTTCGACCTGGTCTCCACCCCGACCGTGTGCGAGCACTGCGCCAGCGGCTGCGCGCTGCGCACCGACCACCGGGCCAACACGGTCACCAGGCGGCTGGCCGGCAACGACCCCGAGGTCAACGAGGAGTGGACCTGCGACAAGGGTCGGTGGGCCTTCCCGTGGCGGACCCTCGACGACCGGATCACCCAGCCGCTGGTCCGCGACCCCGGCACCCGCGAGCTGCGGCCGACGTCCTGGCCGGAGGCGCTCCAGGCGGCCGCGCGAGGACTGGCCGCGGCGAGGGACGCCGGCGGGGTCGGGGTGCTGCCAGGGGGCAGGGTCACCCTCGAGGACGCCTACGCCTACGCCAAGTTCGCCCGGATGGTGCTGCGCACCAACGACGTGGACGCCAGGGCGAGGGCCCACTCCGCGGAGGAGGCGGCCTTCCTCGGGCACGCCGTCGCCGGGACCGGTCTCAGCGTCGGCTACGCCGACCTCGAGGCCGCGCCGACCGTGCTGCTCGCCGGGTTCGAGCCCGAGGAGGAGTCGCCCATCGTCTTCCTCCGGCTGCGCAAGGCCGCCCGGCGCGGACAGCGGGTCTACGCGGTGGCGTCCTGGGCCGGCCGCGGGCTGGACAAGCTGGGCGGCAGGCTGCTGCCCGCGGCTCCCGGCACCGAGGCGGAGGTCCTGGAGGCCCTGGTCGGCGGGATGCCGCCGGGTACCGACGACGCCGAGGACGGCACCTCCGCCGAGGACGCGACGGTCGCCCGGGACGGCGCGGTCGCAGCGATCGCCGAGGTCACCGACGCCCTGCGCGCCGAGGGCAGCGTGCTGGTCGTCGGCGAGCGGCTGGCCGCGGTCCCCGGGGCGCTCAGCGCCGCACGGCGGCTGGCACGGGCGACCGGCGCCCGGCTGGCGTGGATCCCGCGCCGGGCCGGTGAGCGCGGCGCCGTCGAGGCCGGCGCGCTGCCGACCCTGCTGCCGGGGGGTCACCCGGTGGCCGTCGCCGGGGCGAGGGAACAGGTCGCGCGGAGCTGGGGCCTGGACGACGTGCCCGCCGACGCCGGCAGGGACACCGCCGCCATCCTCGCCGCCGCGGCGGACGGCGGGCTCGGCGCCCTGCTGGTCGGCGGGGTCGAGGTCGCGGACCTGCCCGACCCCGAGGCGGCGAGGACGGCCCTCGACCGGGTCGGCTTCCTGGTCAGCATCGAGGCCAGGACCAGCGAGGTGACCGAACGCGCCGACGTCGTGCTGCCGGTCGCGGTGGTCCCGGAGAAGCCCGGCACCTTCGTCGACTGGGAGGGCAGGCGGCGGCCGTTCCCCGCGGCGCTGGTGAGCAACGGCATGCCGGACTTCCGGGTGCTGGACGCGCTCGCGGACCAGTTCGACGTCGCCCTCGGGCTGCGCGGTCTCGCCCAGGTGCACGCCGAGCTCGACGCCCTCGGCACCTGGGACGGCCGCAGGGAGGCCCCACCGGACAATGTTCCGGTCGAGCCGCCCCGGCCCCGGTCGGGCCAGGCGGTGCTGAGCACCTGGCGGCTGCTGCTGGACGCCGGCCGGCTCCAGGACGGCGAGCCGCACCTGGCCGGCACCGCGCACCGGGCCGTCGCCCGGCTGTCCGCCGCGACGGCCGAGGAGATCGGGGCCGTCGACGGCGAGGAGGTGGTGGTGTCCACCGAGCGCGGTGCGATCACCCTGCCGCTGGCCGTGACGGTGATGCCGGACCGGGTGGTGTGGCTCCCCGCGAACTCCGCGCGGTGCGCCGTCGGCGCCACCCTCGGGGCCGGGTACGGGAGCGTCGTCACGATCAGCCGGGGTGAGAACCGATGACCATGCTCGCCGAGAACCCGGTCGCCGACTTCAGCGACGACACCATCTGGGTCGTCCTCGGGAAGGCGCTGTTCATCTTCGTCTTCCTCGTCGTCGGCACGATCCTCATGATCTGGGCCGAGCGCCGGGTGGTCGCCAGGATGCAGTCCCGGCCGGGGCCCAACCGGTTCGGGCCGTTCGGGCTGCTGCAGCCGCTGGCCGACGGGGTGAAGCTCATCCTCAAGGAGGACATCACCCCGCGGGCCGTCGACCGGGTGGTGTTCGTCGTCGCGCCGATCATCTCCGGGACGGCCGCGTTCCTGGCGTTCTCGGTGATCCCGTTCGGGCCGGAGGCCCGGATCCCGTTCACCGACATCCGCACTCCGCTGCAGCTCACCGACCTGCCGATCGCGTTGCTGTTCATCCTGGCCGCGGCAGCGGTCGGGGTGTACGGGATCGTGCTGGGCGGCTGGTCGTCCGGCTCCACCTACCCGCTGCTGGGCGGTCTGCGGTCCTCGGCTCAGGTGATCTCCTACGAGATCGCGATGGCGCTGGCGCTGGTCAGCGTGTTCCTCTACTCGGGGTCGATGTCGACCTCGGCCATCGTCGACGCCCAGGCGAGCGGCGGGACGGCGCAGCTGTTCGGGATGACCCTCGACCTGCCCTCCTGGCACGCGATCACCCTGCTGCCGTCGTTCGTCATCTACTGCATCGCGATGGTGGGGGAGACCAACCGGGCACCCTTCGACCTGCCCGAGGCCGAGGGCGAGCTCGTCGGCGGGTACCACACCGAGTACTCCTCGACGAAGTTCCTGCTGTTCTTCCTCGCCGAGTACGTCAACATGTTCACCGTCTCCGCGATCGCGACGACGCTGTTCCTCGGCGGCTGGCGGGCACCGTTCCCGCTGTCGCTGTGGGACGGCGCCAACCACGGCTGGTGGCCGATGCTGTGGTTCGTCCTCAAGGTTGCGATCTTCATGTTCTGCTTCATCTGGCTCCGGGGGACGCTGCCCCGGCTGCGCTACGACCAGTTCATGGCGCTGGGCTGGAAGTGGCTCATCCCGGCGGCGCTCGGCTGGACCCTGGTGGTCGCCGGGCTTCGGGCGACCCAGCAGTTCGAGTCGGTCAGCACCCAGAAGGTGCTCATCGGGGTGGCCGCCGTCATCGCCGCGCTGCTCGTCGTCGTGCTCTTCATCGACTGGCTCGTCTCCCCGGAGGAACGGCGGCAGCCGCGGCAGGCGGCGGAACCGCAGGCCGTCGACCCGTTCGCCGGTGGGTACCCTGTGCCGCCGATGCCGGGCCAGCGGCTCGCCAGGACGTCGGGGCCGGTGCTCGTCGCGCAGCAGGTACCGGCGGCGGGGCAGGACACCACCGACGAGGAACAGGACTCGCAGCCCGGGGAGGAGGCGCGTCGTGGCTGAGGCCAGGGAGCCGAAGCGGCCGAGGAACCCCACCGGCACGGGCCGGGCGGGCAAGGGCGCGCCCGTCAGGAAGCCGGCGCGACCGGCGTCGGCAGGCGGCTCCGCCGCGAGCAGGCAGCAGGCGGCCCGCAAGGGCTCGGCCACCGGGGCGAGCCGGAAGCCCGCCGGGGCCGGCCGCGCGGGCGCCGCCCCGGGAGCCAAGGGGGCCGGCACCGCAGGGGCCGGGACCGAGCGGTACCTCCGGCACGACGACAGTCTCCGCGCCAAGATCGCCGGGTTCGGGGTCACCTTCCGGGAGATGTTCCGGCCGGTGGTCACCGAGCAGTACCCGGAGGAGAAGCTCCCGACCCAGCCGCGTTTCCACGGCAGGCACCAGCTCAACCGGCACCCGGACGGGCTGGAGAAGTGCGTCGGCTGCGAGCTGTGCGCCTGGGCCTGCCCCGCGGACGCCATCTACGTCGAGGGCGCGGACAACACCGACGAGGAGCGGTACTCCCCCGGTGAGCGGTACGGACGCGTCTACCAGATCAACTACCTGCGCTGCATCCTCTGCGGGCTGTGCATCGAGGCCTGCCCGACCAGAGCGCTGACGATGACGAACGAGTACGAGCTGGTCAGCAAGGACCGGGCCGGGATGATCTACGAGAAGCAGGACCTGCTCGCAACGCTCGCCCCCGGCATGGAGCAGCCGCCGCACCCGATGGCCCCCGGCACCACCGAGCGGGACTACTACCTGGGCAGGGTGACCGGCGCGGGCGAGCGGCGGACCCCCGGCAGCGGTGACGCGGGCCGGGAGCCCCACCACGAGCGCGGGGACCACCACGAGCGCGAGGAAGAGGTGCAGCGGTGACCTCGGCGATGCAGCTGAGCGGGATGCTCGCGGCGACGGACCCGCCGGGCACCGCGGAGACGGCGCTGTTCTGGGTCCTCGCCCCGGTGACGGTCGTCGCCGCGTGCGGCCTGCTCTTCGCCCGCAAGGCCGTGCACGCGGCGCTGTCCATGGCCCTCGTCATGATCGGCCTCGGGGTGGCGTACCTGGTGCACGACGCCCCGTTCCTCGGCGCCGTCCAGGTGTTCGTCTACACCGGTGCGGTGATGATGCTGTTCCTGTTCGTCGTCATGCTCATCGGGGTGAGCGCGGCGGATTCCCTGGTCGAGACGATCAAGGGGCAGCGCCTCGTCGCGGTGGTGCTCGGCCTCGGGCTGGTCCTCCTGCTCACCGGGGCGATCTCGCAGGCGACCCTCGACGAGACCGTCGGCCTCGTCGCCGTCAACGAGGACCCCGGGAACGTGACCATGATCGCCTTCCGGATCTTCGACGACTACGTGTGGGCCTTCGAGCTCACCGGCGCCCTGCTCATCACGGCGGCCCTCGGCGCGATGGTGCTCACCCACCGCGAACGGCTGACCCCGCGGACAACCCAGCGCCAGCTCGCCGCCGACAGGATCGCCGAGGGCGCGGTCAAGGCCCCGCTCCCGGCACCGGGGGTCTTCGCCCGGCACAACGCCGTCGACACCCCGGCCCTGCTGCCGGACGGCACCCCCAGCGAGGCCTCGGTCAACCGGGTGCTGCGGGCACGGGGCCAGGTGCGGTCGGCCGAGGAGACGGCTGCGCCCACCGCGGTGATCCAGTCGGAGTTCGCCGAGCCGCTCGGCGACGGGACCGAGGAAGGTGGGTCGCGGTGAGGCCGGAGTACTGGCTGTACCTGTCGGCGGTGCTGTTCGCTATCGGCGCGACGACGGTGCTGGTCCGCAGGAACGCGATCATCGTGTTCATGGGTATCGAGCTCATGCTCAACGCGGCCAACCTCAGCCTGGTGACCTTCTCCCGCATCCACGGTGACATCGACGGCCAGGTGATCGCGCTCTTCGTCATGCTCGTCGCGGCCGCGGAGGTCGTCGTCGGCCTGGCGATCATCGTCTCCATCTTCCGAACCCGCAGGTCCGCGTCGGTCGACGACGCGAACCTGCTGAAGTACTGAGAGGCGGACCGGTGAACCTCCTCGCCACGACGCCCGCGGCGCTCCTCGCCCAGGACGGGACGGTCGCCGGGTCGGCAGCCGCCAGCGGTGCCATCCAGGAGACAGGGTCCTGGCTGCTCATCGCGCTGCCGCTGCTCGGGGCCGCGCTGCTGCTGCTCGGCGGACGCCGGACGAACCGGTGGGGGCACTGGCTGGGTGTGCTCACCCCGTGGGCCTCGTTCGCCCTCGCCGCGGCGCTGCTGGTCTCGCTCGCCGGCTACCCGGAGGGGGAGCGGTCGCGGACCCTGCACCTGTTCGGCTGGATGCCTGCGGGCCAGTTCCGCCTCGACGCCGGGCTGCTGATCGACCCGCTGTCGGTCGCCTTCGCCGTGCTGGTCACCTTCGTCGGCGCGCTCATCCACGTCTACGCCGTCGCCTACATGGCTGCCGACCGGGACCGGCGCCGGTTCTTCGCCTACCTCAACTTCTTCGTCGCCTCGATGCTGCTGCTCGTCCTCGCCGACAGCTACCTGCTGATGTACGTCGGCTGGGAGGGCGTCGGCCTGGCCTCCTACCTGCTCATCGGGTTCTGGAACCACAACCCCGACTACGCGGCGGCGGCGAAGAAGGCGTTCGTCGTCAACCGGGTCGGCGACGCGGGCCTCACCGTCGCGATGATGATGATGTTCGCGACCTTCGGCACGGTGAGCTTCGCCGGCGTGTTCGCCGCGGCGGGCTCCGCGGGGGAGGGCGTGCTCACGGCGATCGGGCTGATGCTGCTGCTCGGGGCCTGCGGCAAGTCCGCCCAGTTCCCGCTGCAGTCCTGGCTCGGCGACGCCATGGCGGGCCCCACCCCGGTCTCGGCGCTCATCCACGCCGCGACCATGGTGACCGCCGGGGTCTACCTGGTGGTCCGCAGCGGCCCGATCTTCGAGGCGGCGCCGACGGCCCAGTTGGTCGTGGTCGCCGTCGGCGCGATCACCCTGCTGTTCGGGGCGATCGTCGGGTGCGCGAAGGACGACATCAAGAAGGTCCTCGCGGCCTCCACCATGTCGCAGATCGGCTACATGATGCTCGCCGCGGGGCTCGGCCCGGTGGGTTACGCGTTCGCCATCCTGCACCTGCTCACCCACGGCTTCTTCAAGGCCGGCATGTTCCTCGGCGCGGGCTCGGTCATGCACGGCATGGGGGACTCCGTCGAGCTGCGCTCCTACGGCGGGCTCAACGCCGTCATGAAGGTCACCTGGGTCACCTTCGCCTGCGGCTGGCTCGCCATCATCGGCTTCCCGGGCTTCTCCGGGTTCTGGAGCAAGGACCGGATCATCGAGGCGGCCTTCTCCGCGGACGGCGGGCAGGGCTGGCAGCCGTGGGTCTTCGGCGGGGCCGCCCTGCTGGGCGCCGGGCTGACCGCGTTCTACATGTCCCGGCTGTTCTTCATGACCTTCCACGGCACCCGGCGCTGGCCGGAGGACGCCCACCCGCACGAGGCACCCCGGCTGATGACCATTCCGATGGTCGTCCTCGCCCTCGGCTCGGTCGGGCTCGGCGCGGCGCTCGGCCCGACAGGGCTGTTCACCGACTGGATGTCGCCCCTCGCCGGCGAGCACGCCGAGGAGCACCCGGTGCTCCCGGCCTGGGCCGTCACCACGCTGACCCTGCTGCTCGTCGTCGCCGGGGCCGTGCTGGCCCACCGCCGCTACGCCGCCAGCGAGGTTCCCGCCGTCGCCCCGACCGGCACCGCGCTCACCCGCGCCGCGCGGCGGGACCTGTACCAGGACGCCGTCAACGAGGCCGCCCTGATGCGACCCGGCCAGTACCTCACCCGGCTGCTGGTGTTCGTCGACAACCGCGGCGTGGACGGCGTGGTCCGCGGTCTCGCGGCCCTGGTCGGCGGGCTGGGCGGCCGGCTGAAGTACTGGAACACCGGCTACGTCCGCTCCTACGCGG
This sequence comes from Actinomycetales bacterium, assembly GCA_012719445.1. Classification (GTDB taxonomy): domain Bacteria; phylum Actinomycetota; class Actinomycetes; order Actinomycetales; family Kineosporiaceae; genus JAAYAH01. The sequence continues at coordinate 24,073 of JAAYAH010000209.1, forward strand.
CGTCCGTGCTCGTCGGCGTGCTCGCCGTGAGCGGCGGGATGCTCCTCTTCCGGATCTGAGCACGGCGAATCGAGGCTGAGAGGTACCCATGGACCTGCCCTGGCTGACCGGCATCGGCGCCCTGCCCCTGCTCGGGGCGCTCGCCGTGCGCGCGCTGCCTGCCTCGCGCTCCCGGGCCGTCGCCCTGCTCTCCTCCCTGGTGACGCTCGGCGCCGTGGTGGCGCTGGTGGTCCGGTTCGACACCACCCGGGCCGGGGACTACCAGTTCGAGGAGCGGTACTCGTGGATCCCGTCGTTCGGGATCAGCTACGCCCTCGGCGTCGACGGCGTGGGGCTCACGATGATCGTGCTCTCCGCCGTGCTCGTGCCGCTCTGCGTGCTGGCCGCGTGGCGTGAGGTCGAGGGGGCCCGCGCCCGCAACTACCTGGCGCTGATCCTCGTGCTGGAGACGTTCATGGTCGGCGTCTTCGCCGCGCGGGACGTCTTCCTGTTCTACGTCCTCTTCGAGGCGATGCTGATCCCCGTCTACTTCCTCATCGGGGTGTACGGCGGCCCGCACCGGCGCTACGCGGCGGTGAAGTTCCTCATCTACTCGCTGCTCGGCGGGCTGGTCATGCTCGTCGCGGTGATCGCCCTGTACGTCGAGGGCCCCGGCGGCTCCGGCGGCTTCCTCACCAGCAGGCTGACCGGGCTGACCTTCGGCTCCGAGGTCACCGAGCGGCTGCTGTTCTTCGGGTTCTTCTTCGCCTTCGCGGTCAAGGCGCCGATGTGGCCGGTGCACACCTGGCTGCCGGACGCCGCGGCCGAGGCCCCGCCGAGCGTCGCCGTGCTGCTCGTCGGCGTCCTCGACAAGGTCGGCACCTTCGGGATGCTCACCCTCTGCCTGCCGCTGTTCCCCGACGCCACGAAGTGGGCAGCCCCCGGGATCGCCGTCCTCGCGGTGGTGTCCGTCCTCTACGGGGCGCTGCTGGCCATCGGCCAGAGCGACCTGATGCGGCTCATCGCCTACACGTCGATCTCGCACTTCGGGTTCATCGTGCTCGGCATCTTCGCGCTCACCTCGACGAGCACCACCGGGTCCGTGCTCTACATGGTCAACCACGGGCTCTCGACGGCGGCGCTGTTCCTCGTCGCCGGGATGCTCATGGCCCGGCGCGGCAGCCAGCGGATCGAGGACTACGGCGGGGTCCAGCGCGGCACGCCGCTGCTGGCCGGGGCGTTCCTGCTCGCCGGCCTGGCGACCCTGGCCCTGCCCGGCATGTCGACCTTCGTGAGCGAGATCCTCGTCCTCGTCGGCACCTTCCCGCGCTACCCGGCGGCCGCGGTCGCCGCCACCGTCGGCGTGGTGCTGGCCGCCCTGTACATCCTGCTCACCTACCAGCGCATGTGCACCGGCCCGGTCCGGGAGCACACCAGCGGGTGGCGGGACATGTCCTTCCGCGAGGCGGTGATCGTGGCACCGCTCATCGCCGCGCTCGTCGGGCTCGGCGTCTACCCCAAGCCCGTGCTCGACGTCGTCGTTCCGGGGACCGACCGGGCGCGGACCCAGGTCCAGACCTGGGATCCCCAGCCCGAGGTCCCAGCACCCCAACAGCCGGGAGGCAGCAGGTGAACGGGTTCGCCATGACGGCCCAGGGCATGGTGGCCCAGGGCGGCTTCACGCCGCCGAGCCTCGACTACCCGGCCCTCGCCCCGATGCTCGTCGTGCTCGGGACCGCGGTGCTGGCCGTCCTGGTCGAGGCGTTCGTGCCCCGGCGGGTCCGGCAGCGGATCCAGGTCCCGCTCACCGTCCTCGGCCTGCTCGGCGCGTTCGGGGCGCTGGTCCACTACATCGTCGACAACGGACGGAACGTCGTCACCGCGGGGACGGCCATCGCGATCGACGGCCCGTCGATGTTCCTGCAGGGGACCATCCTCGTGCTGTCCCTGCTGGCAGTGCTGGTCATGGGCGACCGGGGGAGCACGGCGGAGGACCCGTTCACCGCCCAGGCGGCGACGGTTCCGGACTCGGTGGAGGAGTCCCGGGCCACCGCCGCCGGGTGGACGA
>JAAYAH010000210.1 GCA_012719445.1 Actinomycetales bacterium
AGCAGGTCGCGGGTGCGGTGGTACAGGTCGTCGAAGGCCCTGGACGCCGCGAGGTGAGCCGCCTTGTCCGGGTGGTCCTCGACGTCCCAGTCCTCCCACCGGTGCAGGACCACCCGGGGCGGGGCCTCCTCCTCGTCATCCGAGCCGAAGGCCAGCAGGTGGAGGGGCTCCTCCACCACGAAGCAGCCGAACCCCGGGAGCCGCCCCCTGCCCGGTCCCTCGCCGGGATGTGGTTGGCTGCTCCCCGACGGCAGTGAAGGAAGCCGGTGCGAGTCCGGCGCGGTCCCGCCACTGTCACCGGGGAGCGATCCCCCTCGCGAGCCACGACTGCTCCGGCGGTTGGAAGGCGGGGGTGAGCGACGATCCGGGAGCCAGGAATACTTCGGCCGTCGGAGAGTGCCCTGGGCGTGGACACCCGAGGAGGCCCCGATGACGCATGCGCGTGCTCCGTATCCCCCGCACCTCGCGAGTCCTCCGCACCGAGCCGATCCCCCGCTCCTCGCGATCCGGCGGCGGATCCGCGCCGGCAGGGGACGCGCCCCCCGGCCGGCCCCGCACCCCGGCGTCGGTCTCGACGGCTCCCGGTGAGGGGCGGGCTGCTCGTCGCCGGAACCACCTCCGACGCCGGGAAGAGCGTCGTCGCCGCGGGGGTGTGCCGGTGGCTGCGCCGTAAGGGTGTCTCGGTCGCGCCGTTCAAGGCGATGAACATGAGCAACAACTCCGTCGTCACCGGTGACGGCGGGGAGATCGGCCGGGCCCAGGCGATGCAGGCCGCGGCCTGCGGACTCGAGCCGACGACCGCCATGAACCCCGTCCTGCTCAAGCCGGGCGACGACCGGCGCAGCCACGTCGTGGTCCGCGGCAGGCCGTTCGCCGAGGCGTCGGCGCTGTCGTTCCGCGACCTGTACCCGGTGCTGCGGGCGGCGACGCTGGAGGCGTACGACGAACTGGCGGGCGGGTTCGACGTGGTGGTCTGCGAGGGGGCGGGCGGAGCCGCCGAGATCAACCTCCGGGCGACCGATCTGGCCAACCTCGGCCTCGCCACCGCTCGGCACCTGCCCACCGTGGTCGTCGGCGACATCGACCGGGGCGGCGTCCTCGCCGGCCTGTTCGGGACCCTGGCCCTGCTCTCCGCCGCCGACCAGGCGCTGCTCTGCGGGTTCGTCGTCAACAAGTTCCGCGGTGACCCGCGGCTGCTCGGTGACGGGCTGGACCGGCTGTCCGAGCTCACCGGCCGCCCGGTGCTCGGGGTGCTGCCGTGGCGGGAGGGGCTGACCCTCGACGTGGAGGACTCGCTCAGCCAGGTCCGGGTGCTGCCCGAGGCCGGTCCCCCGCTGGGCGCACACCGGTTGCGGGTCGCCGCGGTCCGGCTGCCCCGGACCAGCAACGCGACCGACGTCGAGGCGCTGGCCGTCGAACCAGGGGTCAGCGTGTGCTGGACCGCCTCCGCTCAGGAGGTCAGGGACGCCGACCTGGTCGTGCTGCCGGGCACCCGCGCCACCGTCGCCGACCTCGGCTGGCTGCACGGGACGGGGATCGCGGAGGCGGTCACCGAGCGGGCCCGGGCCGGACGCCCCGTCCTCGGCGTCTGCGGCGGCTACCAGATGCTCGCGGAGCGGATCACCGACGGCGTGGAGTCGGCGCCCGGAACCCCCCGGGAGACCGCCGGGCTGTCCCTGCTGCCGGTCGAGGTCCGGTTCCGGGCCGCCAAGACGGTGGGCCGGCCCACCGGGCAGGCCTGCGGCCGACCGGTCACCACGGCCTACGAGATCCACCACGGGGTGGTGACCCTGCGCCACGGTGCCACGGCGGAGCAGTTCCTCGACGGCTTCCGCCGCGGGGCGGTCTGGGGGACGACCTGGCACGGAGCCCTGGAGAGCGACGGCTTCCGCAGGGCCTTCCTCTGCGAGGTCGCCGAACTGGCCGGCAGGGACTTCGTCCCCGCCCCGGACGTGAGCTTCGCCGCGGTCCGCGCCGCCCGTCTGGACGCCCTCGGTGACCTCGTCGCCGACCACCTCGACACCACGGCCCTCGGCGACCTGATCGACGAGGGACCGCCGGAGAACCTTCCCTTCGTTCCACCGGGAGTACCGACATGACCGAGCCCTCCGCGGACACCCCCACCACCCGGGAGCTGCGCAACCGACCGCTGCTCGCCGTGCACACCGGGGAGATGAAGGGCAAGACGACGGCAGCGCTCGGCACGGCACTGCGCGCCTGGGCCGCCGGCCTGTCGGTCGTCGTCGTCCAGTTCGTCAAGAGCGGCAGGTGGCGGGTCGGCGAGGAGACGGCCTTCCGGGCTCTCGGGCGGCTGCACGAGGAGACCGGACAGGGCGCACCGGTGGAGTGGCACGCCTACGGGCAGGGCTTCACCTGGACGAGGACCCCCGCCGGGGCTCCCGACCCGCGGACCACCGCGGTGCAGGCGTGGGGCGAGGTACGACGCCGGCTCGCCGAGGAGCGGCACGGCTTCTACCTGCTCGACGAGTTCACCTACCCGATGACGTGGGGGTGGGTCGACGTCGACGAGGTGGTCGAGACGCTGCGGTCCCGGCCGGGGTTCCAGCACGTGGTGATCACCGGACGGGACGCCGACCCGCGGCTGGTCGCGGCCGCCGACCTGGTCGCCGAGTCCGTCAAGGTGAAGCACCCGATGGACGACGGAAGACCGGGCCAGAAGGGCATCGAGTGGTGAACGGCGCCGGGTGGCCGGTGACCGGGGGGACGGACGCCGTCGAGTACCCCCGCGCAGGCGGCTGCGCCGTCCCCCTGCGCCACGACGGCGTGCGCCTTCCCCGGCTGGTGGTGGCCGCGCCGTCCAGCGGGGTCGGCAAGACGACGGTGGCCACCGGGCTGATGGCCGCGCTGCGCCGCCGCGGCCTCACGGTGAGCCCGCACAAGGTGGGCCCCGACTACATCGACCCCGGGTACCACGCCATCGCCTGCGGCCGCCCGGGTCGGACCCTCGACCCCTGGCTGGTGGGCGAGGACCGGATCGCCGGGCTGCTCCTGCACGGGGCGAGCACCCCCGAACCGGCGGACGTCGCGGTGGTCGAGGGGGTGATGGGGTTGTTCGACGGGGCGCACGGCGGCTCCGACTTCGCCTCGACGGCCCACGTGGCCGCGCTCGTCGACGCGCCGGTGCTGCTCGTCGTCGACGTCGCCGCCCAGGCCAGGACGGCGGCCGCGGTGGTCCTGGGCATGCAGGCGTTCGACCCGGCCCTGCGGATCGGCGGGGTGGTCCTCAACCGGGTCGGCTCCCCCGGACACGACCGGATACTGCGCGAGGCCCTCGGTGAGCTCGGGCTGCCGGTGCTCGGAGGGATCCCGGTGACGGAGTCGGTCACCGCGCCGTCCCGGCACCTGGGGCTCGTCCCGGTCGCCGAACGCGCGCCGGAGTCCGTCGCCGTCGTCGACGCCCTCGCCGACCTGGTCGAGGCGACCGTCGACCTGGACGCCGTCCTCGCCCTTGCCCGCTCGTCCCCTCCGCTGGTCGCCGACGCCTGGGATCCGGTGGACGCCCTCGGCGGGCCGGTCACCGGTGCCGCGCCGACGGTGGCCGTCGCCGCCGGTGCCGCGTTCACCTTCTGCTACCCCGAGACCGTCGAACTGCTGACCGCCGCGGGCGCCCGGGTGGTCGGCTTCGACCCCCTGCGGGACCGGGACCTCCCGGCGGGGACCCGGGGCGTGGTCATCGGCGGCGGCTTCCCCGAGCAGCACGTCGAGGCGCTCTCGGCCAACACCGCACTGCGGGACCGGCTGGCCTGCTTCGACGGGCCCGTGCACGCCGAGTGCGCCGGCCTGCTCTACCTGGGCCGCCGCCTCGACGGGAGGCCGATGTGCGGCCGGCTGCCCCTCGACGCCCGGATGACCCCCCGACTCACCCTCGGGTACCGGGAGGCCGTTGCCGCAACCGACTCCTGCGTCGCCGCGGCGGGAGAGGTGGTGCGCGGGCACGAGTTCCACCGCACCGTCACCGATCCCGGCCACGGCTCCCCCGCCGCCTGGCGGTGGGACGGCGCGCGGCACGGGTTCGCCGACCCTCGCCTGCACGCCTCCTACCTGCACACCCACTGGGCCGGGCATCCCTCGGCCGTCTGCCGGTTCGTCGCGTCCTGCCTCGATCCGGGTGGGGCCGACCGGCACCCCGGCACGTCGCCGAACCGGCTCGGCGTCCGACCGTCCGAGCTCTCCTCCCGGTGACACCGTCCCGGGCGCTGGCGCCGTCGCCACGCCGGACAGGAGACGCGAGGCCAGGTGCCGACCCCGTCCTCCGGCTGGACACCTTCGTCGTCGGGGGCATCGAGCCGCTCGACCCGACCAGCACGGTGGGCGTCCTGACCACCGCCTGGTTGTCCCGGGACGGTTGCTCCTCCGACGAACCGAACTCGCTCCGTTACCCCCTGGCCGCCTCGTGGCGGGCCAGCGCCTCGCGTCGTTCCACCTCGTGGTCGACGATCCGGGACGGGTATCCCCGGAGCAGGCCCTCGGGGTGGCGCCACGGCTCGTGCACGGCGGCTCCGGGAAGGTGCGCGAGCTCGGGTACCCAACGGCGCACGTAGGTCCCGTCCGGGTCGAACCGCAGCCCCTGGCTGACCGGGTTGAACACCCGGACGTACGGAGCGGCGTCGGTGCCCGTCCCGGCGACCCACTGCCAGCCGAGGCTGTTGGACGCGACGTCGGCGTCGCGCAGGTGCCGCAGGAAGTGCCGTGCCCCCACCGGCCACCACAGGTGCAGGTCCTTGACGAGGAAGCTCGCGGTGACCATGCGGGCCCGGTTGTGCACGAAGCCCTCGGCGAGCAGTTGTCGCATCCCGGCGTCGACGAACGGGTACCCGGTGCGCCCGGTACGCCAGGCCGTCACGGCCGCCTCGGCCGCAGGCGAGTCGTCGGGGCTGTCGTAGGCCAACCCGGCGAGACCGGGCCGCAGGTCACGCCGCGCCGCCCCGGGCTCGTGCCACAGCACGTCGGCGGAGAACTCCCGCCAGCACAGCTCGGCGGTGAAGGACTCGACGGCGGCCGCAGGAGCCGGGGCGGTCGCCAGGTCGGCGAGCAGGGTCCGCGGGTGGACCTCACCGTGCGCCAACGCGACCGACATCCGACTGGTCGCGTCCAGGTCGGGCCGGTCCCGCAGCTCGTGGTACCGGGCCAGGCCGTCGCTGAGGTACGTCCGCCACCTCCGCAGGGCGGCCTCCTCCCCCGCCGGCTCCGCGGTCGCGGGGCTCCGGGCAGCCGTCCGTCCGCCGGGAAGGCGGAGCTCCTCCGAGTCGACCCCGGTCAGCCAGCGGACCGCCTCCGGATCCGGGGCGGGCCGGGGCAGGCCACGGGCTCGCCAGGCGCGCAGGAACGGGGTGAACACCCGGTAGGGGGTGCCCGCCCTGGTGCGCAGGACTCCCGGATCGACCGCGCAGGGGGTCCCGGTGCGGACCAGGGCCCTGCCGTCTCCGGCCAGCGCCTCCGCCACCCGCGCGTCCCTGGCCCGCCCGTAGGGGGTCGTCTCGCCGGTGACGTGGACCTCGGCCGCGCCGACCTCCGCCGCCAGGCGCGGGATCACCGTCTCGGGTGCCCCGGCCCGGATGACGAGGGCATCGCCGGTCGCCTCGCGCAGGGCGGCGACCGAGGCCAGCAACCGGCCGACCCGCTCCGGCCCGGCCGTGCCCCCGGGCCGGAGCAGCACCGGGTCGGGGACGAAGACCGGGAGCACCTCGTCGGCGCGGGTCACGGCCCGGAGCAGGGCCGGGTGGTCCCGCAGGCGCAGGTCGCGGCGGAACCACAACAGCGCCCTGGTCACGTCCACCGCCCGGTCACCGTGCTCACCGGACCACCTCTCCCGCCCGGACGCCCTGCCGCAGTCGGACGGCTGCGGTGACGGCGACCACGATGACCGCGACGGCCGCGGCGGCGATCGCCGTCACCGTCGAGTCCGGGCCGTCGGTCGTCCGCCCGACGGCGATCCAGCCGAGTCCCCAGACGATCGCGGCGGTCACCGCGACCCTGCCGCCCAGAACGACGGCGAGCATCACCCCGACGGCCCCGACGAGCAGCAGCACCGTGACCGCGATGCCCTCGGCGATCTCCCTGGCCGGCTCGACCCCTTCGGCGGCCAGGACGGCGGCGACGTTGGCGGCGGTGGCGACGCACACCCAGCCCAGGTAGAGCCCGAACGTCCCGTCCACGACCAGCTTCTCCACGGTGCTCTCCGCCGGCCGGGCCGCCAGCCGGGTCACCAGGACGGCGAGCACCGCAACCAGGGCCACGATCACCCCGACGCTGACCCACAGCCACCCGGCCTGGGTGACCAGCAGCCAGGACGCGTTGAGGAGCATGGAGGCCGCGGCCAGCCAGCCGACGGACCGGATCCGTGGAGAGGTGGTGGCCCGGGGCAGCCACTGCCAGACGGTGAACACGGCGAGGCCGGTGTAGACGACGGACCAGATGGAGAAGGCGGTCGAGGCTGGGGCGAGCAACGTCGCGTCGGCGGACAGGCTGCCGCCGGCCGACTCCTCGACCCGGGTACCGATCACCCCGATCCCGAAGAGGGTCCCGACGACGCAGGCGATCTCGCTGACGGTGACGGTGAGCTGGCGGACTCGGTCGGTGCGGGTGGCTGTCATCTCTCGCTCCCTCGGTCTGGACGCCGTTCTCCGGTTCGTGTCCCCCCTGCCGGTGTCCCCCCTGCCGGTGCTCCCCCAGCCGGTGTCCCCCCTGCCGGTGCTCCTCCCGCTCGTGGCCCCCCGGCCCGTGATCCCCTCGACGCGAGGGCGGTCCAGAGCCGGGACGGCAGCAGCCTGGCCAGTCTCATGCCCAGGGCGACGGGCAGCGGAAACACGATCTCCGTTCGTCCCCGCTCCAGCCCGTCCGCGACGGCCCTCGCGGCGGCGTCAGCCTCGATCATGAACGGCATCGGGAAGGTGTTCGCGGCGGTCATCGGCGTGCGGACGAACCCGGGCGAGACCGTGGTGACCCGGATCCCCCTGCCCCGCAGCGCGGCCCGCAGGGCCTCGAACAGGTTGAGCTGGGCGGCCTTGGTTGCTCCGTAGGCCTCCGAGCCGGGCAGGCCGCGGTAGCCCGCGACCGACGCCACGCCGACGAGGTGACCGTCGCCCCGGCGGACGAGCCCCGGCAGCGTCGCCGCCAGGACGTTGTTGAGGCCGAGCAGGTTCACCTCGACGTGCCGGGCGAACGCGTCGGCGTCCCAGTCGGCGGCGTCGAGCCGCTTCCAGAACCCGGCGCACCAGACGACCGTGTCGACGCCGCCGAGGGCATCCTCGACCACCCGGGCCGCGGCGAGGACGGCGCGGCGGTCGGTGACGTCCGCGGGGACGACGGCCATGTCCCGGCCGGCGACCTCGTCGAGCTGGTCCGCCCGGCGGGCGGTGACCGCCAGGCGGGCGCCGCGGCGACGCAGTTCCCTGGCCAGCGCGGCCCCGATCCCGCTGGAGGCCCCGATCAGCCAGACCCGTCTACCGGCGATCGGGCGGGGGCGTGCTCTCATGGTCCTGCCTCCTCCGAGGTGGTGGCCCTCGCCTGCGCCCGCTGCAGCCGGAGCTGCGCGACGTCCAGGTACCCGGCGGCGAACCCGGCCTGGCAGTAGGCGAGGTAGAACTCCCAGGTGCGACGGAACTCCTCGCCGAAACCGAGCCGGTCGAGGTGCCCGGACGACGCCGTGAAGGCCTCCCGCCAGCGCCGCAGGGTCTCGGCGTAGTGCGCGCCGAACCGGGTGAGGCCGGTGACCCGGAGCGCGGTCAGGCTCCGGGTCGTGGCGTCGATGGCGTCGAGGGAGGGGATGAGCCCTCCGGGGAAGACGTGCTTCTGGATCCAGCCGTAGGAGGTCCTGGTGGCGAGGTAGCGGTCGTGTTCCATGAGGATGGCCTGGAGGGCGACGGTCCCGCCGGGGGCGAGCAGCCGGTCGATCGCGGTGAAGTACGCCGGCCAGTACTCCTCCCCCACCGCCTCGATCATCTCGACACTGACGACCGCGTCGAAGCTGCCCTCGACCTCGCGGTAGTCCGCGAGCCGGACGTCCACCGCATCGGCGAACCCCGCGGCAGCGATCCGCTCCGCGGCGAGCCCGGCCTGCTCCTCGGACAGGGTGATGGTGGTCACCCTGGCCCCGCGACGGGCCGCCTCGATCGCGAGCGTCCCCCAGCCGGTCCCGATCTCCAGCACCCGGGTGTCCCGACCCACCCCGGCCAGGTCCAGCACCGACCGGACCTTGCGGAGCTGGGCCTCGGCGAGGGACTGCCCGGCGAAGGGATGCCGCTCGTCGAAGAGGGCCGAGCTGTAGCTCATGGTCTCGTCGAGGAAGGCGGCGAACAGCTCGTTGCTCAGGTCGTAGTGGGCGTGGATGTTCCGCCGCGCCCCCTGCGGGCTGTTGCGCTGGTCGACGGGGATCCGCCGGTCCACGAGGCGCCGGAACCGCAGCAGGCCGGGTGGGACGGCCGTGGTGAGCCGCTCCGCGAACGGCAGCAGGGCCTCGGCGAGGTCGGTCCCGGGAGCCGGCTGCCAGTCCCCCGCCGTGTAGGACTCACCGATCCCGAGCTTGGGATGGCTCGCCAGCCGCTGGAACAGCGCCGTCGGCCGGACGACCTCCAGGGTCGGCGCGTCCGGCGGGAGGGCGTCGACCGGACGGCCCAGCGTCGAGCCGTCGGGCAGGAGCACGCGGACCGGTACCCGCCGCAGCGCCGCGGCGAGGACCCCGCGGGCGACCCGGGCCCGGACCCGGGGGTGGGGCAGCGACCGGCGGGGCAGGTACCGGGGATGGCTCAGGGTGGTCATCGGACAGCTTCCTTCGGGTGGGGGGTCCGCTGTTGCACGGGCAGCCGGCGCAGCCACAACCGGACGCCGTGGAACCGGATGAGGGCGGTGACGCGCTGGGTCATGAACAGGTGGGTGAGGGTGGTCCGGAGCAGCGTGGGGACGGTGGCCGGCACCGGCGTCCCGGTCGAGGTCGCGGTCATGACCCGCAGGCCGTCCCGGTCGAGCCCGATGCTGACGGCGACGGTCTCGGGCGTCAGCCGGATCCGGATCCGGTAACTGCCGGACACGTCGTTGAACGGCGAGACGTAGAACTCCTTGTCTTGGACGGCGCTGTCCTGCACGGCGCTGCCGTCGGGGCCGACGTCCAGCAGGTAGGCGTGCCGCTCGCCGTAGGTGTTGTGCACCTCGAAGACCACCGCCCTGGCCTCGCCTGCCGGGGTGAGGCACCAGAAGACGGTCAGCGGGTCGAAGACGTGCCCGAACACCCGGGCGTGGGCGAGCATGAGCACCCGATCGCCCTCGTCGAGCCGGACCCCGCGGCGGGCGAGGAACCTCTCCAGGTCACCGCGGACGCCGCCGCCGAGCCGGCCGGCGTCGAGGTGGTCACGGGCGTCGAACCGGGCGAGGGCCCGCAGCGGCCACGGCAGCCTCGGCAGGTCGTCGAGGTCGACCAGCCACTGGTAGTGGCGGTGGGCCAGGGTGTACCGGACCGGGTGCCGCCGGGTGTGGGAGACCCGCCCGACGACCAGGGCTGGCACCGGGGGGACGGCGGGTGCCGCGGGAACGGAGGGCCGGGGGGCTGCGGCGTTCACCAGGTCACCCCGAACCTCTGTGCGGCCTCGACGCCGGAGCGGCAGCCGTCCTCGTGGAACCCCCAGCCCAGGTGGGCGCCGGCGAAGGCGAGCCGCTCGCCCCCTGCCGTCCGCAGCCGCCCGGCCGCCGCCACCGCCTCCCGGGTGAACACGGGATGGGCGTAGGTCATCTCCGCGACGACGGATCCCCGGTCGACCCGGCCCCCGGGGTTGAGGGTGACCAGGTAGTCCTCCCCCGGGTCCAGCCCCTGCAGCCGGTTCATCCAGTAGCTGACGAGGACGGCCGGGGAGGGCTCGTCGCAGGACCGCATCCGGTAGTTCCAGGACGCCCTCGCCCCGGTGCGGTCGGGCAGGACGGAGGCGTCCCGGTGCAGCCAGGTCGGGTTCGCCGAGTAGGCGATGGCGGCGAGGTCCTGCTTCTCCTCGGCGGTGGCGTCGGCGAGCACGGCGAGGGCCTGGTCGGCGTGGACGGCGAGGACGACGCCGTCGAAGGTCTGCACCGTGCCGTCGGCGGTACGCACCTCGACGCCGTCGTCGTGCCGCAGCACGGACTCGACCGGCATCCCGCGGCGGACGTCGGTGAGGCGCTCCGCGATCCGCTCCACGTAGGTCGCCGATCCGCCGACGACGGTGCGCCAGACCGGCGACCCGGTGACGGTGAGCATGCCGTGGTGGTCGAGGAACGCGAACAGGTGCCGGGCGGGGTAGTCCCGGGCGTCGTCGTCCCCCGACGACCAGACGCAGGACACCAGCGGCACCGCGAAGTGCCGGACGAAGTACGGCGAGAACCCTCCGGCGTCGAGGAACTCACCCCAGGTCGGGTCGGCGGCACCGCCCTCGGCACCGGCGTCGTCCGGCCCCGGGCCGTCGAGCAGTGCCCTGGCCCGCCGGTGGAACCGGGGCACCTCGGCCAGCATCCTCAGGAACCGGGGGTCCGCCACCCGCCACGGCTGGGCCAGGATGCCGCGGATCCCCCGCCCTCCGGCGTAGGAGAGGCCGCAGCCCTCGCAGGTGATGCTCATGCTCATCTCGGTCGCCCTGGTCTCGACGCCCAATTCCGCAAGAAGTCGGTTCAGA
>JAAYAH010000211.1 GCA_012719445.1 Actinomycetales bacterium
CGATGTAGTTGTGCCCGAGCTGCAGCGCCTCACGCAGCGAGAGCTCGAGCACCTTCTTCGCCCGAGGCGTGAACGGGATGTGCCCCGACGGGGCCTGCTGTCCCTGCCCGATGATCTCCTGCACCTGTTCGCGCACGGCGTCGAGAGAGATGCCCAGGGACTCCAGCGCCTTGGCCGCGACGCCCTCGCCCTCGTGGATCAGGCCGAGAAGGATGTGCTCGGTTCCGATGTAGTTGTGGTTGAGCATCCTGGCCTCCTCCTGAGCCAGGACGACGACACGGCGGGCGCGGTCGGTGAACCTCTCGAACATCTGCGCTCCCTCGTGTGCGGTCCAGCGTCGGGCGGGACTCACCCGCCCTCCGACTGACCCTATTGATGCTATCTCCGGTCACCGACGGGAACACCACGCGGCCACGAGGTGAGACCCAGCCGATACCCGTGCTTCGACCAACGGCGACCTGGACTTTCGTGTTCCGTGGGGCCCATCCCCCGGTGCCCTGTTCGCTCCTGGCGGAAGCGGCGCGCCGCCGGTGGAGCGGCCGGCTCCCCCGGTGCGGACGAGGCACGGCGGGCGTCCAGTGTGCCCTGGATGCCCGCCGTGCCTCGGATGTCTCGTTGGTCAGCCCCTGCGCCCCGTCGAACGGGGCCGACCGACGGCGACCGGCGCGGTGAGGGGTGTCAGTGCGCCGCGTCGTAGGCGGCCAGCACCTCGCCGGACACCCGACCCCTGTCGCTGACCTGGTAACCGTTCTCCCGCGCCCAGGAGCGGACGAGGGTGAGGTCGGCCCTGCTGCCGGAGCGGGCGGCGCGCCCGCCGCCGGAGCGGCCACGACCGGAGCTCTTGCTGCCGACCCGGCGGGCGTTGCCCACCCAGGGGGCGAGTGCGTCGCGCAGAGCCTGTGCATTACCTGTGGACAGGTCGATCTCGTAGCTCGCGCCGTCGAGGGCGAACGAGACCGTCTCTTCGGCCTCGCCTCCGTCGACGTCGTCGACCAGAAGGACCTGGACTTTCTGGGCCATCGGATTCTCCTGCTCGGGGGTTCAATTGGATTGTCCACCCAGATGATCCTGCGAGCATTCGGAAATGTCAAAGCGCGACACGGAACCCGAACGCGGAAGTCGCCTCGAAGCCGCAAAACGGGATCGACACGTTTGTGCCGATCCGTGTCCGACGGACGGAGACCGCAAGAAGTTCCACTCCGGTATTGTGAAGGCCGTCACACCCCTTGGGAACACTCCTCCGGGGCATCTCCCCCGGGCTTACGGTTAACCGCCGCGCGCCCCTGCCCCGGCATGAGCGTCACGGTCACCCCGGGTCCGGGTGGCCGGTTTGGCAGTGTCGTTACCGTCATGTCACCCGGCTGAAGCCGGGTCGTGACACCTGCGTTCCGCGGCGCGCTTCCCGGCGCATCGGCACTCACTCCACCCGGGGAACGACACCGGTTCACCGGATCGAGCGACGGCGCCGGGGCCCCGCACCGCCCCGAGATGCCGGATCCCGCCATGCCGCGGGATCACCCCACCCGGCGCGACGCCGGTGACATCATCCTTCCCCGTCGTTCCCGCCGTCGTTCCCGCGACCGGCACCGTTACCCGACCGGGCCAGTTCCGCCGCGGCGGCCCGCTCCCTCCGGTCGGCCTCGACGACGGCCCGCACCCCGACGACGAAGAGGAACAGCACACCCGCCGACGGCAGCAACGCCACGAGGAACTCCACGGGGAAAGCCTAGGTGCCACCCGGCGATCTCACATCTCGCCGCGGAAGCACGGTCACCCACGGCGAGCACGCTCACGGAAAGTGTTCTCCGGGAAAAGAGCCGCGCATCACTCCGGCTTCACCAACGGGAACAGGATCGTCTCCCGGATACCCAGGCCGGTGATCGCCATGAGCAGCCGGTCGATGCCCATGCCCAGCCCCCCGGCAGGCGGCATGCCGTACTCCATCGCCCGTAGGAAGTCCTCGTCGAGCAGCATCGCCTCGTCGTCGCCCTTCTCCGCGTTCCGGGCCTGCTGGGCGAAACGTTCGCGCTGGACGACCGGGTCGACGAGCTCCGAGTACCCGGTGGCGAGTTCGAAACCCCGGACGTAGAGGTCCCACTTCTCGGTGAGCCCCGGGACCGTCCGGTGGGCCCGGGTCAACGGGGACGTCTCCTCCGGGTAGTCGCGGACGAAGGTGGGCGCGTGCAGGGTCGGCGCGACGAGCGCCTCGAACAGCTCCTCGACGAGCTTCCCCGGACCGTAGTGGGCCAGCACCGGGACGTCGTGCTTCTCGGCGAGCGCGACCAGCCGGTCCATGGGGGTGGTGACCCCGACCTCCTCGCCGAGCGCCTCGGACAGCGATCCGTGCAGAGTGACCTGGGCCCACTCCCCGCCGAGGTCGTAGGCCTGCCCGTCGGCGAGCGTCACCGTCGTCGTGCCGAAGACCGCACGGGCGGCCTCCTGGACCAGTTCGCGGGTGAGCAGGGCCACGGTGTCGTAGGAGCCGTAGGCCTGGTACGCCTCGAGCATGGCGAACTCCGGCGAGTGCGAGGAGTCGGCGCCCTCGTTACGGAAGTTGCGGTTGATCTCGAAGACCTTCTCGATCCCGCCGACGACGCAGCGCTTGAGGTAGAGCTCCGGGGCGATGCGCAGGAACAGGTCGATGTCGAAGGCGTTCATGTGGGTCCGGAACGGCCTGGCCGCGGCCCCCCCGTGCAGCACCTGGAGCATCGGGGTCTCCACCTCGACGAAGCCCCGGTCCTCGAAGGAGTTCCGCAGCGCCCTGACCACCCCGGCCCGGGTGCGCACCACGTCCCGGGCTGCCGGGCGGACGATGAGGTCGACGTAACGCTGCCGGACCCGGCTCTCCTCGGAGAGCTCCTTGTGCAGCACCGGCAGCGGGCGGAGCGCCTTCGCCGTCATCCGCCAGGACGCCGCCATCACCGACAGCTCGCCCCGCCGGGAGCAGACCACCTCGCCGGTGACGAGGACGTGGTCACCCAGGTCCACCTCGGCCTTCCACGCCGCGAGGGCCTCCTCGCCGAGCTCGGCGAGGGAGAGCATGACCTGCAGCCGGGTGCCGTCGCCGTCCTGGACCGCGGCGAAGCACAGCCTGCCGGTGTTGCGCAGGAACACCACCCGCCCGGTGACGCCGACGACGTCCCCGGTGCGCTCGTCCGGGGCCAGGTCGGGGTGGACCGCACGGACCTCGGCCACGGTGTGCGTGCGGGGGACCTCGACCGGGTAGGGGTCACGACCGGCGTCGAGCATCCGCTGCCGCTTCTCGCGGCGGACCCGCAGCTGCTCCGGGAGATCGTCCGTTTCCTGCTGCCGGCCTGGCCTGTCCTGCGTCACGACGGCCAAAGCTATCCGGTCAGCCGGGCTGTCCGGCCGACCGGGCTGTCCGTTCGGCCGCGCCGTCCTGCCTGCCGGGGCCCGAGGACCGGTGCCGGCCGACGAACTCGATGCCGAGCACGGCGACGTCGTCGGTGAGGTGCCCGTGCACGAACCCGGCCAGCCGGCCGAGGAGGGTGTCCATGCCCTGCTCGAGGCTCCTGCCGTCGAGGGACCGCCGGAGCGCCGCCGAGGCGTCGAAGAACCGGCCCTCCCGCCGGGCCTCGAGCATGCCGTCGGTCACCGCGATGAGCCGGTCGCCGGTTCCGAGCCGCCAGCCCAGGTCGCCAGGGGTCTCCGCGAGCAGCCCCAGCGGCGGGTGGTGCGGCTCCGTCTCGAGCACCTGCACCCCGAGGGCGACCCCGTCGTCGGGGTGCGGGACGAGCAGCGGCGCCGGATGACCGCAGCTCAGCACCCGGAGCGACCCGTCCCGCCGCACCTGGAGCAGCAGGACGGTGACGAAGTCCTCCTGCGCCGCGAGCCGGCGCACCGAGGCGTCCAGCGCCATCGCCACCTCGCCGAGGTCGGGGGCGACGAACGCCTGCTCGCGGAACGAGCCGAGCACCTGCGCCGCCATCCGGACGGCGTCAAGGCCCTTGCCCCGGACGTCACCGACGATCGCCCGCACCCCGAAGGGGGTGTCGAGCACCTCGACGAGGTCCCCGCCGACCTGCGCCTCCTCCGCGGCGGAAGAGTACCGGACGGCGCACCGGACCGGGCCGACCTGGGGCTCGACCGGTCGCATGATCGCCATCTGGGCCGCTGCGGCCACCGAGCTGAGGCTGCGCAGCCGGTCCTCCCTGCGCAGCCGGATGCTCGACACGGCGACGCCTCCCGCCGTCGCGGCGGCCACGAAGGCCAGCCGGACCAGCTGCGGCAGGCTCGACCACACCGGGCCGGGCTGGCCGTCGTCCTGGAGGAAGCCGAAGCCGAACCCCATGGCGAGGACCGTCAGCCCGACGACGGCGGTCGCCCGCGGCCCGACGAGGGCCGCGGCGAAGAAGGGCATGGCGACGAGCAGGCCGACGTACTGGACGACGTCCCCCTCGAGGAGGTCGAGGGTGAGCACGACGACGGACACGCCGAGCGGGCCCCACACCCCGAGATAGGGCAGCCGGAAGGAGCGTGACCCGGCCTCGCGATCGGCTCCGGGACCGAGCAGGGTCGCCCTCAGGAGCATCGCCGCGCCTCCAGGAGTCGATCCGCACCGGCCCCACGATCCGGTGTTTCGTCATTCTGAGTCACCGGTCGCAACGGACCGCCCCCGAAACCTTGTAGGCACCCTGGCCCCACCACCCCCTCCCGCGCAAGACCGGCGAGCGGACAATCCCGGACGGGATCGTCCGGCCCGGCCGTCTGCGGGGCTGCCCGGCCGCAGACGGGACGACGTCACGGCGACCCGGCGGTGAGGGCGGCCCACACCTGCGCGGCCACCCTGCGGTCGTCCTCCGACGGGACGACGACCGCCTCGGGGTCCTCGGGGTGCTCGGCCGTCCCACCGCCGATGTGCTCGACCAGGGCGATGGCGAGGTTGCGCAGCCGGATGTTGAAGTGCTGGCTGGCCCGGCTGAGCACCTCGAAGGCGTGCGGGCCGTCGACCCCGACGGCCACCATGACAGCTCCCTTGGCCTGCTCGACGACCCTCCGGTACTGGATCATCCGCAGCATCTGCTCGGCCCGCAGCTCCTCGCCCGCGCACTGCTCGACGAGGGCGAGGGCGTGCCCGATCACCCCCTCGAACCGGCCGAGGACGGCGACCGGCCCCTCGGTGACGAGGATCGGCCCCTCGGTGGCGGGGACGCCCAGGTAGAGGGTCAGCACCCCGGTGAGGCCCTCCCCCCACTCCCCCGGGTACGCCACCACCCCGGCCACCCCGTGCGCCAGGAACCCCCCGGCCACGGCGTCGGCGAGCGCAGGCCACCCGCTCGCGTCGAGGTCCCGGTGCGGCTCGGTCGGACAGGCGACGACCCGCGCCTCGGCGAGGGCGTCGACCACCGGCCCCTCGCCGCAGTCGGCCTGCGCCCGGTCGAGGAGGACGGCGACCCCGGTGCCCGCGACCGGCAACGGCCCGCGCTCGGCGTCCCCCGCCCCGCCGCCCCGCCGCCCCCCCGGCCCCTCGCGCAGGACGACCCCGGCCCCGAGCGCGTCCGGCACGGCGGCCGTGACGTGGTCGAGCAGCCGCACCACCAGCTCGTGGCCGAACTCTCGGACCCTCACACCGCCTCCCTCCCCAGGGCGACCGTCCGGCCGGCAGAGCCATCCACCGGGGAGCGACCGCAGGAACCCTGAGAAGTCATTACTTCCGAAAGTGCCTGCTTCCTAAACGGTTTGGACCAACATCAATGGGGCAAGTCATGAGACGGTCGTGTCCAGCGCACACCACAACGCAGGTCCCGTCATGGACAGAGGGGTGCCCATGTCGCCGTCCAGACGCCGCCGCGCCGGCCGCTCGTGGGAGGGCAGGCAGATCATCACCGTGGCGACGCTGCCCGGACGAGGGGTCTACGCGCGCCACCTCGGCCACCCCGAGGGCGTCGACGGGGTGCACCGGATCACCGTGCCGACCGTCCCCACCTCGGTCACCTCGGCCAACTCCGTCTCCCCCGCCTCCTTCGACCGGGCCTGGCTGACCCGCAACGTGGACCGGGTCGACGTCGTCCACGTGCTCGGCCTGCCGAGGGGAGCCACCCCGGACGAGGTCACCGCCGCGGCCGACCTCGTGCAGGGGGCGGGCAAGCCGCTGGTGCTCACCGTCTACCACCTCAGCGACCCGACCGGCGGGGACGGCGCCCACGTCGACCGACTGGGGGCCCTGGTCACCCGGGCCGACGCGGTGCTCACGCTGACCGCGACCGCGGCGGACGAGATCACCGACCGGTGGGGGGTCCGCCCGCTCGTGCTGCCCCACCCGCACGCGGTCGACTTCGTCCGGATGCGCACCCCGCGACCGCGCTGGCGCCGGGGCGAGTTCCTCGTCGGGACCCACCTGGCCAGCCTCAACGGGCCCTGCGACCCGGTCGCCCTCGTCGACGCGCTCACCGCGGCCTGCCGGGAGGTCGAGGACGCAAGGCTCCTGGTCAACCTGCACGCGTCGGTGCTGGATCCCTGCTCCTCCGCCTACGCCCCCACGGTCTTCCAGCGCGTGGCCCGGACGGTCCGCGCGGCGGGCGGGACGGTGCGGGTGCACCGGCCGTTCGCGGAGTCCGAACTGTGGGACCACCTGTTCGGGCTGGACGTCTCCGTCGTCCCCGGGATCCGCGGCTCACACTCGGTGTGGCCCGAGGCCTGCCACGACCTGGGCACCCAGATCGTGTTGCCCTCCGCCAGCCACGCCGCGGCCCAGCGGCCGTGCCTGACCTACGACCTCGACGGGGGGAGCCCGGACCCGGCCTCCCTCACCGGGACGCTGCTCACGGCCAGGGAACGGGGCTCCCTGCTGCGCGCCGACCCGACCGACCGGTGGCGGGAGCGGGTCGCCATCGCCGAGTCACTGCGCTCGCTGTACGAGCAGCTCCGCGAGACCGCCCCGGCGCGGATCGCTCAGCCCGCGGCGCCGGCCGCAGGGGTGTCGGGTGGCAGCAGGTCGAGGGCGAGGTCCAGCCCGGGGGAGGAGTGGGTCAGCGCCCCGACGGAGAGGTAGTCCACCCCGGTGTCCGCGTAGGCCCGCGCCTCGTCGAGGGTCAGCCCGCCGGTGGCCTCGAGCAGGATCGGCTCGGGGGTCGCCGCCCGCGCCTTGGCCACCGCCGCGGCCAGCACGTCGACCGACATGTTGTCGAAGAGCAGGAACCGGGCCCCAGCGGCGACGGCCTCCTCCGCCTCGTCCGGGGTGTCCACCTCCACCTCCACCTCCACCTCGGGGTACCGGGTGCGGACCTGGGTGTAGGCGGCCTTGATGGACCCGGCGGCGACCTTGTGGTTGTCCTTGATCATGGCGATGTCGAACAGGCCCATCCGCTTGTTCATCCCGCCACCGCACCGGACCGCATACTTCTCCAGCATCCGCAGCCCCGGGGTGGTCTTCCGGGTGTCGAGCACCCGGGCGCGGGTGCCGGCCAGCGCGTCGGCCCAGGCCCTGGTGTGGGTGGCGATCCCGGACAGCCGGCAGACCAGGTTGAGGGCGGTGCGCTCGGCGACGAGGAGCACCTGGCTCCTGCCGTGGAACTGCCCGAGGACGTCCCCGGTGCGGACCCGGGCGCCGTCGGTGACGGCGAGGGTCGTCGTCGGCACCGGCAGGTCCAGCATGGCGGCCGCCTCGGCCAGCACGATCGGCCACAGCGGCAGGCCGGCGACGACGCCGTCCGCCCTGGCGACGAGCAGCGCCGAACGCTCCTGCTCCGCGGGGATGGTCGCGGCCGTGGTGACGTCCTGACGCCGGGGCCCCAGGTCCTCGTCGAGAGCCCGCACCACGACGTCGCGGACCGACTCCGGATCGAGCCCCGCCGCCACGACGGCCGACTCGAGCTCCGGCTGCCATCCGGCGACGTGCTGACCGTCCGCGCGGTGCCTGCTCACTGGTGCCCCTTCTCGATCCGCTGTGTCCCGGGCGCGTCGCCTCCGCCGAGGAGCGGGGCGAAGTGCACCCTCAGCTCACCGTCGGGGTCGAGGGCCGCGACGAGCCGCCCCCGCCAGGCGTCGACGGTCTCCGGATGGTCCTCCCGGAAGTGTCCGCCCCGCGTCTCCTCCCTCGTCGCGGCGACCTCGGTGAGCACCGTGGCCACCTGGTGCAGGTTCGTCGTCTCCCACTCCTCGGTGCCGGGGGTCGTCACCTGCCCGGCCATGGCCTCCGCGGCGAGCGCGGCGAGGGTCTTGGCCGCGGCGGCGAGCCCGGTCGAGGTCCGGATCACCCCGGGGCCTCCGGTGGCTGCCCGCTGCACCTCGGGGCGCGCGGCCGAGGGCAGCAGGGCCGCAGCTCCGGCAGCCGGCAGCGGCTCCCCCTGCGGCAGGTCACCGGCGCCCAGCCTGGCGGTGAGGTCGTCGGCGATCCGGTGGGCGAACACGAGCCCCTCGACCAGGGAGTTGCTGGCCAGCCGGTTCGCTCCGTGCACGCCGGTGCAGGAGGTCTCCCCGACCGCGTACAGCCCGTCGAGGGTCGACCTGCCGCGCAGGTCCACCAGGACCCCGCCGGAGTGGTAGTGCTGCGCCGGCGCCACCGGGACGAGGTCGGCGGCCAGGTCGAACCCGTGCTCGGCCAGCAGCTCGACGATGGTGGGGAACCGCCTGCCCAGGAAGTCCGCTCCCAGGTGCCTCGCGTCGAGGTAGACGTGGTCGGCCCCGGTGAGTCCCATCCGGCGGACGATGGCCTTGGCCACGACGTCGCGGGGAGCCAGCTCCGCCATCGGGTGCAGGTCCGGCATGAACCGGTCGCCGTCGACGTCGACCAGCCGGGCGCCCTCGCCGCGGACCGCCTCGGAGATGAGCGGCTGCTGGCCGCGGGCGCCCTGACCGAGCCACAGCACGGTCGGGTGGAACTGCACGAACTCGAGGTCGCCGACGGCCGCTCCGGCCCGCAGCGCGGCGGCGATGCCGTCGGCCGTCGCCTCCCTCGGGTTCGTCGTCGAGGCGAACACCTGGCCGATGCCGCCGGTCGCCAGGACGACGGCGCGACCGAGGGCAGCGCCGATCCCGTCCAGGGTGCCCTCGCCGATGACGTGCAGGGTGACCCCGCAGGCTCTGCTCGGGCGGCCGTCGGGGGCGACCGGCTCGGTGCCGCCGGTGGTGAGCACGTCGAGGACGAGGGCCTGCTCGATGACCTCGATACCGGGGTCGTCCTGCACCGCGGACAGCGCGGCGATGAGGGCCCGGGAGATCTCGGCCCCGGTCGCGTCCCCACCGGCGTGGGCGATCCGGCGGCGCCGGTGCCCTCCCTCGCGGGTGAGCTCGAACTCCCCGTCCGGGGTGCGGTCGAAGTTCGTGCCGAGGGAGACCAGCTGCCGCACCCGGCCCGGCCCCTCCTCGACGAGGACCCGGACGGCGTCCTCGTCGCACAGCCCGCCCCCGGCGGCGAGGGTGTCGGTCAGGTGCGCCTCGGGCGAGTCGTCGGAGCCCAGCGCGGCGGCGATCCCGCCCTGTGCCCACCGGGTCGACCCCGCGTTGAGCGCCGACTTCGTCACCAGCAGCACCCGGGGCACCCGTTGCCGCAGCTCCAGCGCGGTGGTCAGGCCGGCGATCCCGGACCCGACGACGACGACGTCGGCCTCGGCGAACCAGCCCGGTTGCCGGGCCTGGAGCCTCCTGGGGATCACCGAGCCTCCTGGGGATCGTCGGCGGCCGGACCGGCCACCGCCCGGACGGTGACCGGGAGATTGTCGATGAGCCGGGTCGCCCCCACCCGGGCGGCCACGGCGAGCAGTGCCTCACCGCGGTGGTCGGGCGGCACGTCCGCGAGGGTGTCCGGCCCGACGAGGACGAGGTAGTCGGGCTGGCACCCGGGCTCGGCCGCCAGCACCTCCGTCGCGGCGGCGAGCACGGCGGCCGCACCGCGCGGGCCGGCGTCCCGTCCCGCCCGCAGGGCCCTGGACAGGGCGAGGGCCGCCCGGCGCTCGTCCGCGCCGAGGTAGGCGTTGCGACTACTCATCGCCAGACCGTCCGGCTCCCGCACGGTCGGGACCACCACGACCTCGACGTCGAAGTCGAGGTCGGTGACCATCCGCCGGACGAGGACCGCCTGCTGGGCGTCCTTGCGCCCGAAGTAGGCGCGGTCCGGCCGGGTGAGGTGGAGCAGCTTGGCGACGACGGTGAGCACGCCGTCGAAGTGACCCGGCCGCGCCGCCCCCTCGAGGACCCCGCCCAGCCGCCCGGCGCCGACCCTGACCTCCGGGTCGCCACCGGGGTAGACGACCTCGGGGGTCGGCACGAAGACCAGGTCGGCGCCCTCCCGGGCGCACACCGCCAGGTCGGCGTCCAGGGTGCGCGGGTATCGGGCCAGGTCCTCCGCCGGGCCGAACTGAAGCGGGTTGACGAAGACGGTGACCACCACGCTGCGGGCCTCGTGCCGGGCGGCCCGGATCAGCGCGGCGTGCCCGGCGTGCAGGGCGCCCATCGTCATGACGACGGCGACCGGGCCGGGGAGCGCCGCGCGGGCTGCCCGCAGCTCCTCGCGAGTCCTGACGACGACGGGCCGGATCCCCTCGGTCACGGCCACCTCCTGCTCCAACGCGCGCCCCGTGTCCCGGGTGCGGCATCGGGCCGCCAAAGTACCGGGGCGGGCCGGACGGCTCAGCCGGGGGGCAGCCGTCCGGCCCGCTGCAGCGCGCTGCGGAGCAGCCACTCGACGTGGGCGTTGGTGCTGCGCAGGTCGTCGGCCGCCCAGCGAGCCAGGGCCTCGTGGACGGCGGGGTCGAGGCGCAGCAGCATCGACTTCCGCTCACGGGGGCGCTGGGCCCGCTCCCCCGGCGCGCGCTCGGCGCCGTCGGGGGAGGGGCCCGGCACGACGGGTTCTGGCCCGGTCACTGATAGAGGGTCCCGGTGTTCACGACCGGCGTCGCCCTGGAGTCTCCGCACAGCACCACGAGGAGGTTGGACACCATGGCGGCCTTCCGCTCCTCGTCCAGCTCGACGATGCTCTGCCGGTTCAGCTCGTCCAGGGCCATCTGCACCATGCCGACGGCACCCTCGACGATCTTCGACCGCGCGGCGACGACGGCAGCGGCCTGCTGGCGCTGGAGCATCGCCTGGGCGATCTCCGGAGCGTAGGCGAGGTGGCTGATCCGGACCTCGATGATCTCCAGCCCGGCGACCCCGACCCTCGCCGCCACCTCGCTCGCCAGCTCCGCCGACACCAGGTCCGTCGACCCGCGCAGCGACTCCTCACCGCTCGGGCCGTCGTAGGGGTAGGCGACGGCGACGTGCCGGACGGCGGCCTCCGCCTGCATGGTGATGAAGTCGTCGTACCGCTCGACGGCGAAGGTCGCCCGCGCGGTGTCGGCGACCTGC
Organism: Actinomycetales bacterium; assembly: GCA_012719445.1. Lineage (GTDB taxonomy): Bacteria > Actinomycetota > Actinomycetes > Actinomycetales > Kineosporiaceae > JAAYAH01. Next base: position 11,305 of record JAAYAH010000211.1, read on the forward strand.
CACACGACGATAGCGGCGATCTCGACCGGGTTGCCGGTCGCGTCGTTGACCTTGAGCCGGGCGGTCTCGAAGTTGCGCACCCGGACCGAGACGTCGCGCCGGGTGGTCAGCGGCAGCAACCAGACCAGACCGGTGCGCCGCGCCGTGCCGACGTACCGCCCGAAGAACTGGATCACTCTGGTCTGCCCCGGCTGGATGATGGTGAGCGAGCCGAGGATCAGCATCGCCGCGATGGAGGCGAGCACCCCGAAGACCGCCGCCGCGACGGACGCCTCGGTCTCGGAGAGGACGAACGCCCAGATGCCGAGTGCCCCGAGGAGGATCGCCACCGCCAGGCCGACGAACCCGTCGACCTGCCAGGCCGCCCGCTCCCGGATCCGGACCTGCGTGGTACCCAGCACCTGACCGGGCTGGTCCTGCCCCAGCACCGGAGTGTTCGTGCCTGTCGCCATCTCCTGCCTCCTCGTTCGACGGCCGCTCGAAGCCGTATCAGAGTGATATCACTTTGATACGGCGCCTGTCGAGAGAGATCCGCGGAACGACCCGACGCCGACTCGACGACACCGGACTCGACGACACCGGGCTCGACGACACCGACTCGACGACACCGACTCGACGACGCCGGGTCGACGGCCTCAGCCCACGGTGTCCTGTCGCAGTGACGAGCGCCGAACGGCCGACGGGTCGAAGGGCCTTGCCCTGGCCCACACCCGCTCGAAGGACTCCAGGTAGGTCTCGAAGTACTGGCCGTCGACCCTGCGCAGCCGGAGCACCGGCGTGTACGCGGCGAGGATCCCGTAGACGTGGGTGTTGACGAGCATCTCGTCGTCGAACCGGTAGATCGAGTTGTACAGAGGGGTGTCGTGCTCCCGGATCTGCACGACGTCGACGAGGGAGCGGTAGTGGGCCATCACGGCCTTGACCCGCCCGGCGACCCCGCCGCCGATCCGGTACTCGCCGTCGCGGGACGGGAGGTGGCTGCCGTTGAGGTCGCCGAGCAGCAGCCGCACCTGCACCCCGGCCGCGGCCTTCTCCCTCAGCAGCGGGATCCACTCCGGCTGCTCCTCGGTCAGGAACAGCCCGGCGAAGGCCAGCAGGTCCACGGCACGGGCCGACTGCCGCAGCAGGTCGACCCAGAGGTCCCTCGGTACGTCGGCCCGCCGCGGCCAACTGGCGACGAGCTCGGCCCCGGCGAGTCCCGCCCGGTCGGCGACCTGGGGCCACAGGTAGGCCTCGTCCTCGCCGACGGCCGCCGCGACCTGGTACCGGGTGCGGGGATGCGGGACGGAGACGCCGTCCAGCCACCGCCGGATCGACTTCTCGCTGGACCCGATCCGCTCGGCCAGTTGCTGGATGGCGAGACCCCGCCGCAGCATGGCTCTCCGCAACCGTTCATTTCTCACCTTTCGGATTGTCACCTCCCGATCAGCGGCACAACAAGGCACGATGGCAGAGGTGTCCAGAAATGTCCGGCAATGAGGGCGCGGTGTCTGTGTCCGGAACGCGAGGATCGTTCACGGCGGGGCCGGTCACCGGCACCGATCCCGATGGCCGGCCCCGCCCACCAGACGGACACCGTCGGGATGAGTGACAGGGACACGGACGAACGACCCGGACGGACGAACGACCCGGACGAACGATCGACCCGGACGAACGACCAGGCCAGGGCAGCCGGGGAGCGGCGCGGCGCGGCAGGACCGCGCGGGCGTGACCCGGAGCTCGTGCCGGGGACGGCGTCACGGAGGCGAGATGCCGTCCTCGGCGAGCACCGCGAGGAGCGAGGTCGCGGCGTCCGGGCGCAGCCGCCCCGCACCGAGGGCACGGTCGGCCGTCGTCCTCGCCAGCATCCGGTAGGTGGCCAGCGCGTCCTCGACCCCGCTCCCGCCGATCGCCTCGACGTGGGCGCCGACGGTCCCGGCGTCCCCCCTGGCCACCGGTCCGGTGAGCGCGGCGTCCCCCTGCCGGAGCACGTTGTCCAGCGCGGCGGACAGCAGCGGGCCGATCACCCGGTCCGCCTGCTCGACCCCGGCGGCCCCGAGCAGGTCCAGCGCCTGGGTGACCAGGGTGACCAGGTGGTTCGCCCCGTGGGCCAGCGCCGCGTGGTACAGCGGCCGCATCTCCTCCGCGACCACGACCGGCTCGGCGCCCATCTCCACGACGAGCGCCTGCCCGATCGGCAGCACAGCGCCCGGCGCGGTGACACCGAAGCAGCAGTCGGTCAGCCGCACCAGGTCGAGGCTGGTCCCGGTGAACGTCATCGCCGGGTGCAGCGCCAGCGGGATCGCCCCGAGCGCGACGGCCGGGTCCAGCACCCGCCACCCGTGCCGCCCCGACGTGTGCACGACGAGTTGTCCCGGCTGCCACGCCCGCGTCGCGGCAAGGCCGTCGACGAGGCCCGGCAGGGCGTCGTCCGGGACGGTCAGCAGCACCAGCTCGGCCCGCTCCACCACCTCGGGGACGGCGAGCACCGGGACGCCGGGCAGCAGGACCTCGGCCCGCTCCCTGCTCGCGGCCGAGACCGCGGACACCCCGACCACCGCATGCCCCGCGGCGCGCAGCGCGCTGCCCAGCACCGCGCCGACCCTGCCAGCCCCCACCACCCCGACCCCGAGCCGCCCTGGACGCCGGGACACCGCCTCGTTCCCGCCGCCGGGATCGGCGCTCCCATCGGTCATGTCCCGAGGCTAACGCGCCGTTCCCGGTCGACGTCCCGCTCCGTCCCCCATCGCGGCCCTCAGTCGAGGTGCAGGTCGACGCCCAGCAACACGAGGAACCACAACAGGACCGCGAGGACGGCCGAGAAGACCGCCTTGAGCAGGCCGGACGTGATGTAGCCGCGATCGAACGCGACGAAGATCCCGATCAGGACCCAGAGCAGGAAGAACAGGCTGTAGTAGCGGTACCTGCCGTAGACGCGGACGGGCACGGGTGCCTCCTCGAGCAGCGGGGGTGGAACGAGCCGCGTGATCGATGCCCCGATACCGCGACCTCCAAACCCCCCGGTCACCCCGGTCCCGCCGACCGTCCGCGACGCTTCGGCGAACCGGCTGACCGGGGCCGGTCGATGGACGAGAGTTGGAGCATGGCTGCGGTGATCGAGGCAGAGGGCCTGACCAAGCGCTACGGCCGCCACCCCGGGCTGCTGGATCTCGACCTGACCGTCCTCGCGGGCGAGGTCTTCGGCTACCTGGGGCCCAACGGTGCCGGGAAGACCACGACGATCCGGCTGTTCCTCGACCTCGTCCGCCCCACCCGGGGCCGGGTCAGGGTGCTGGGCGCCGAACCGAGACGGGGGGTCGGGGAACGACGGCGCATCGGTTACCTTCCCGGCGACCAGGTCCTCACCGGCAGGGACACCGGTCGCGACCTGCTCCGGTTCCTCGGCGACGCCCGTGGCGGCGTCCCCCGGGACCGGATCGAGGAGCTGGCCGGTCGCCTCGGCGTCGACCTGTCGCGGAGCGTCCGCTCGCTGTCCAGGGGGAACCGGCAGAAGATCGGCCTGGTCCAGGCGTTCATGCACCAGCCGGACCTGCTGGTCCTCGACGAGCCCACCTCGGGACTCGACCCGCTGGTGCAGCAGGAGTTCCTCGCCATGATCGGTGAGGTCCGCGCCTCGGGGCGGACGGTCTTCATGTCCTCCCACGTCCTCGCCGAGGTGCAGCAGGTGGCCGACCGGGTCGGCATCGTCAGGGACGGCCGCCTGGTCGCCGTCGACCAGGTCGCGGAGCTCGGCGGCCGGATGCTGCGCACGGTCGAGATCCGGTTCACCGAGCCGGTCCCGGTCGACGGGTTCACCGGCCTGCCGGGGGTCCACGACGTCCTGGCCGAGGGACCCCTCCTGCGCTGCCGGGTCGACGGACCGCTCGACCCGCTGGTCAAGGCTGCCGCCCGGTTCACCGTCGTCGACCTCGTCGCGACGGAGCCGGACCTCGAACAGGTCTTCCTGAGCTACTACCACGAGGGCGGGGGTGAGCACGGTGCTGCCTAGCCTGCTGCGCAGGAGCCTGCGGGAGTACCGGCGCCTCGCCGTCGGCTGGACCGCGGGGGCCGTGACCTGGGTCCTCGTCTACACGGCGTTCTACCCGCGGATGCGCGACCAGCCGGAAGCCGCGAAGGTCTCCCTGGAGACCGTCTCCCGGTCCGTCCGCGACGCGCTGGGCTGGACCGACTACTCCACCGGCACCGGGTACCTCCAGGCGACGGTCTTCGGTCAGTTCCTGCCGTTGATCGTCATCCTCTGCGCCGTGCTCCTCGGCAGGGGCGCGATCGTGGTGCCGGAACAGAGCGGCCTGCTCGACGTCTACCTGGCGAACCCGATCGGACGCAGGAGGCTGGTCCTGGAACGGTTCGCTGCCATGACGGCGGTGCTGACCCTGGTCTGCCTCGGCACGTTCACGGCGACCTGGGTCATGAACGGGGTCCTGGACATGGGCGTCCCGACCGACCGGATCGCCGCCACCTGCCTGGCCATGCTGCTGCTCGCGCTGGTGTTCGGGGCGCTGACCCTCGCCGTCAGCGGGATCACCGGCCGCGGCGCCCTCGTCCTCACGGTGACCGGAGCGACCGTGGCGGCCACCTTCCTCCTCGACGCGCTCGGGCAGTTGGTCGAGGGGATGCGGCCGTACCGCGTGCTCTCCCCGTTCCACCACTACCTGGGACCCGACCCGCTGCACACCGGCTTCCACCCGGGTCACCTGCTGGTGCTCGCCGGCATCAGCGCCGTGCTGGTCGCCGTCGCCGCGCAGGCCTTCGAGCGCCGGGACGTCGGCGTCTGACCGGCACCGGGGGCTAGGGTGATGCCCGTGGGGCGCTATGACCGGATCGCGGCACTGGCTGCGCTCGACGCCCACGAGGGCCCCGAGCCGATCCAGGTTGCCGAGCTGGGCGCGGGACACGGCCGGACCGTGCGGGCGCTGCTGGCCGGAGCGGCCGAGGCCGGCGTCCCGATCCGGGTGCACGCCATCGACACCGGCTCCTGCCTCGACGACGACGTGCTGCACGACGAGCGGGTCCGGTCCCTCATCGTCCCCGAGGATCAGCCGCTCCCGTTCCGGGACGCGACCCTCGACCGGGTGATCTCGCTCAACGTCCTCGAACACCTGCCCCACCCGGCAGGCCACCTGCTGGAGTGCCACCGGGTGCTGCGCCCCGGCGGTCTGCTCGTGCTCGCCCACAGCGACTGGGACACGGTCCTCTTCGCCAGCGAGGACGACGCACTCACCCGCCTGCTGATCGACCGGTTCGTCAACGACGTGCCGGACGGGGTGCGCAACGCCGACGGCTTCATGGGACGCAAGCTGCTCGGGCTCGCCGACGCCTCGCCGCTGGAGGTGATCAGTGTCGGGGCGTGGGCCGACGTCCACCTCCGCTTCGACGAGGACTCGGTCGCCTGGAAGGTGGCCATGGGGGTCCTCGCGGCCACCAGGGACGACCCGCGCCTCGCCGCCGCTGCCGCCGGCTGGGTCGAGGGGCTGCGCCGGCTGGCCCGGCAGGGCCGGTTCCTGTTCACCGTGACCGATGTCGCGCTGGTGCTGCGCAGGCCGGTGCCGGTGGACGCCTGAGCGGGTGGGGCCGGAGCTGAACGACGGGCCGGGCGCCGTCCCCACCTGGGAGCGCGCCTGGGGCGAGGCGCTGTACGGGCCCCGCGGGTTCTACCGCCGCCCGGAGGGCCCCGCGGGTCACTTCCGGACGGCGAGCCACGCCGCAGGCCGCCTCCTCGCCGAGGCCCTGGTCCGGCTGGCGGGGGACGCCGGCTGCACCGGCGTGGTGGACGTCGGCGCGGGCAGGGGGGAGCTGCTCGGCGCGCTCGCGGCCGCCGATCCCGCTCTCGACCTGCACGGCATCGACGTCGTGGACCGCCCGCCGGGACTGCCGGAGCGGGTCGGCTGGTCCGTCGGCGCCGAGACCCTCGCCACGATCCTCCCGGGGATGACGAGGGCACTCCCGGGGATGACGAGGGCACTCCCGGGGGCGACGGGTGCCCGGCGCGGGCCGGGAGGCGTGCTCGTGCTGGCATGGGAGCTGCTCGACGTCGTGCCGTGCCCGGTCCTGGAGGCGGACGAGGGCGGGGTGCTCCGGGTGGTCCACGTCGACCCGCGGACCGGGGTGGAGAGCCTCGGCGCGGAGGCGAGCGAGGCCGACCTCACCTGGTGCCGGGACTGGTGGCCGCCGGAGGACGGGGACCGCCCGGAGCCGGGGACCAGGGTCGAGGTCGGCCGCACCAGGGACGACACCTGGGCACGGCTGGTCGAGGCGGTGGCGGCGTCGGGACCGGGGGTGCTCGTCGCCGTGGACTACGGGCACCTCGGGCCGTCGTCCCCGGAGGACGGCGGGGGCCCGGGACTCCCGGGACGACGCCCCGAGCGGCTCCCCGGGGCGGTCGTCGTGACCGACCGGGCGAGGGACCTGCTCGGCGGGCGACCGGAGCCGGGGACCCTGGCGGCCTTCCGCTCCGGGCGGGCGGTCCCGCCGGTGCCCGACGGGAGGTGCGACCTCACCGCGCACGTCGCCCTGGACGCCGTCGCCGCCGCGGGAGTGGCCGCGGGCGCGACGGCCGGCCTGATCACCACCCAGGACGAGGCGCTCGGCGCGTTGGGCGTCAGCCACGACGGGGTGGCGCACCCGGCGGAGGACGGGAGCGCCCTGCTCGCCCGGCTCGACCGGGCGGGGCAGGTGGCCGAGCTGACCGATCCCGGTGGGCTCGGCGGATTCGGCTGGCTGGTCCAGGCGGTCGGCGGCGGGCTGCCGGGGACCGTGCCCGGGCATTGACAACGATCATGATCACAGATCGGATGGGCGCCTGTGGACCTTCGCCTCGTCTCCTCGCTCTGCATCGCGTTCCTCGTGCTGACGACGAACGGGGTGACGACCGGTGGTCCGGCCTTCGGGGCTGTGGTCGACGATCCGACGTGCGCGGTCCCCGTCACCGGGACACCGTCCGGCGCGTCGGGGCCGTCGACCACCGGCTACGTCCTCAACGTCGGCGGGTCCGGTGACTTCGGCACCGTCTGGGATCCGCCGCAGAACCCGCAGTTGGCGTTCCCCGGCGTCTTCGGCGCGGACCTGCGCGGCGCCGACAGCACGCCCGTGCGTGGACTGTTCGTCTCGGCCCAGACCTCGCTGGACCGCGGTGACGTGCTCCCGACCCTGCAGGGCCTGGTGTCGTCGGACGGCGGGATGACGTTCCCGGCGAGCAGTCTGACCGACGATCCTCCGCCCAGGACCGTGACCCGGCTGCGCGACGGCACCCTCCTCGGCTACTCCTTCCGGCCCGTGAGCGCAGCCGGCGCCACGGCGACGTTCCAGTCCTTCCGGTCCGTCGACGACGGACGAACCTGGACCACGGGGACCGCGACGTTCCGGCTCGGATCGTCCCTGGCCTCGGGTTCCGCCCCACGGACGCACGGGTCGGTGCTCGAACTGGCCGACGGCACGATCCTGGTCAGCGTCTACGCCGCCATGGCCTACGCTCCGACGACCTTCACCTCGCAGGTGGAGGCGAGCACGGACGGCGGGCTGACGTTCACCAGGCGAGGAGTGATCGCCACCGCGAACGCCACCAACAGCTACCCCGAGGCTGCCATCGCCCAACTGCCCGGCGGCGGCCTGCTCTCCGTGGTCCGCCACCACAGCTCCGCCTCGCCCATCACCCCGGACAGCAACGTCCCCGCCGGTGTCCCCCTCTCCACCACGTCGTCGGACGGTGGCGTCACCTGGGCGGCGCCGAGGGCACTGGACGTGTCCTTCCCCCACGGCTACGACCCCTACGACGACACCACCGGCACCGTGCGAGGGATCTCCCCGCAGCTACGGCTGCTGCCCAACGGCGTCATGGTGCTCAGCAGCGGACGGCCCGACAACTGGCTGGCCATCTCGACCAACGGACTGGGCACCGGGTGGGTGGGGCAACTCACGTACCGGAACTGCCCGACGAACGGATACCGGCTGCACGGCTCCACGGGCAACACCGGCCTGGAGATCGTCGACTCCAACCGAGTGATCCAGATCGGGGACAACTGCGAGAACACCTGGGCGTGCGACGAGCCGGAGGAGTCCGGGTTCACGGTCGACAGGCAGAACCGGATCTGGAAGCGGTTCGCCGACGTACTCACCCCCGACGTCGGGAAGATCGACCTGGCGACGAAGTACCGGCGGGGACAGCTCACGGTCACCGGCGACCTGACCTGGACGTCGTCCGCGCACCCGCGGGCCGGGGTCGACGGCGCGTTCGACGGCAGCACCGAGTACTGGTCCAGCGCCGTCGGAGGCGGTGATGCGGGGACCTACGTCATCCGGCTCGATCGCCGGTACGACCTCACCCGCATCGGGCTCAGCCTGCACAACGGCCGACTCGCGACCGGCCGGGTCTACACCTCGACGGACGGCGTCACCTGGGGCAGCCCTGTCGTCTCGGCGGCCGACCGCACGCACTACGCCCTGGAGTACTTCGCGCTGCCGACACCGGTCGCGGCTCGGTACGTCAGGGTCGAGGTCGACCCGGCTGCGGACTGTCCCGGTCAGCTCGGAGCGAGCTGTGCCTTCCTCAACGAACTGGAGCTGTACTCCACGGTCGACTCGTTCGAGAACGACCCGGTGAACAACCGTGCCCGTGGCTACACCGAGCAGGTGTCGAGCTGGGTCACCCGGGCCGACACCGACGGCAGCAGCCGTGCTCTTCGGATCTCCGACTCCTCCGAGTCCGCACAGGCGAAGGCCGTCCGGACGGGGACGTCCAGCGCGACCAAGACCCTGGAGTTCCGGCTGAAGCCGGTGACCCTGCCCAACGGCTTCCTCTTCGACGTGCTGGGCAGGAACTCCTCCGGGACGAGGGTCACGAGCTACCACTTCGGGGTCTTCCCGAACGGCGTTGTCCGCCGCTGGAACGGATCGAGCTGGGTGGCGGTGACCCCGGCCTCCACGGTGCCCACCGGCGTCTGGAGCACCATCCGGGTGACGGCGAGCCTGAAGAACGCCTCCGTCCAGGTCAACGGGGTGAGCGTGGCGACCTCCGTCACACCGAGCGCGGGTGGCGCGACGTCGCTGCACGGTCACGCGTTCGCCAGTGCGGGCACCACCATGACGGGGGACAACGTCGTCGTCGACGATGTGCTGTTCACCCCCTGAGGATGTGCCGTCCCCCGGCCTCGTGGGCGAACGTCCTGACCGAGCCCGGCGACGTCCGTTCCGCGGGGTCCCCGGCCTGCCCGCGAACCCACGGAGTCCCACGCACCGACGGAGTCCCGCGAACCCACACCAGCCCTCGAACCACAGAGTCCCTCGCACCACGGAGTCCCGTGAGCCCGTGAGCCCACACGAGGCTGGATGTCGGAGGTGGAGGTTAGCCTGGACACATGTTCGAATCCCGGGGGGTTGCGGCCGCTGTCGGCTCGCTGTCCCGGGTGGCGATGGTCGCGAGCACCGGCCGGGTGTCCCCGGAAAGGGCCACGGACCCGACGTCCCCGAACGGGGTCACTGCACCGGCGTACTGGACCGGGACGTCCGCCGACTCCGGCCCGGACCTCCCGGTCGACCCGGACCCTGGTGCGCTGGCGATCGCATCGGCGGGGTACTCCGGCCGTGGGTCCGGCTCCGGTTCCCGCGTCGGGAGGAGTCCGGACGTCGAGGTGGAGGCCTCGCTGCAAGCGCACCTACGCGACCTGTTGACCGCGCCGCCGGGAGCGGTGACGGCCGCGGCGGTACAGGACCTGCTGGCCTCGAACCTCACCACCCTCGACGACACCGCGTCGGTCGACCTGATCGCCGCGACCCATCGGCTGGTCTCCTGGGCCACCGCCTGCCACCTGACCGCGATCGCGCACCTCTCCCGTCGCTGGACCCGCCAGGCCCTGCCCGGCTCCCACCGGGGTGGACTGGACGCCGAGACCGCCGCAGACCTGTCTCACCGGGCCGTGGTCACCGAGACCGCCCTCGCCTGCGGGATGTCGGAGTACGCCGCCGAGGCCCGGGCGCAGGCGGCCACCGAACTGACCACCCGCCTGCCCGCCACCCACCAGGCACTGCGCAACGGCACCCTGGACTGGCCGCGCGTCCAGGCCATCACCGGCGCCACCGCCCACCTCGACGACGCCACCGCCCGTGCCGTCGAGGCCGCCGTCCTTCCCGCCGCCCCCGCCCAGAACGTGCCGGCCCTGCGTCGGGCCCTGGCTGCTGCCGTCCTGACCGCTGATCCCACCGCCGCAGCGGAGCGGCACGAGCTCCTCCGTTCCCAGCGGCGGGTGGCCTGCACCCCGCTGCCCGACGGCATGGGCGAGCTCTGGGCCTACCTGCCGGCCCCTGACCTGATCACCGTCAGGACCTGCCTCGACCAGCTCAGCTCTGCGTCCTCGGGTGACCCCCGCACCCGCGACCAGCGCCGGGCGGACGCCTTCGTGGAGGTTTTCGCCAAGGCCGCGGATCGGGCCACCCCCGTCAACGGTGACCCCGCCGGCGACGCCCCCGCTGACGCTGGCCCGTCCCGCGGTGGCCTCGCTGACGCCGACGACGCTTCCGCTGGCGCTGGCCCGTCGCGCGGTGGTCCCTCCGGCGCTGGCCCGTCCCGCGGTGGTCCCACGGACAGCGACTCCAGCCACCCCCGTCCCGCCGGGCGACCCGTTCGGCGTGCCGAGATCGTGGTCACCATCCCCCTGTCCGCCCTCACCCACCCCGAACGCTCCGGCCTGGCCGATCTCAGCGGCTACGGTCCGGTTCCCGCCGCTGCCGTCGCCGACCTCCTGGTCACCGGCACCTGGCGCTGCGCAGCGGTGGACGATCGCCATCACACCCTGCTCGGGCTGGGCGCCACCACCTTCACCCCCACCTATCGCCCCAGCCGCCCCGCCCAACGTCACCTCGCCCTCCGGGACCGCACCTGCACCTTCCCCGGCTGCCACCAGCCGGCTCGCCGCTGCGACCTCGACCACTCCACCCCCCACCCACAGGGGCCCACCTGCGAGTGCAACCTGATCACCCTCTGCCGTCACCACCACCGCCTCAAACACCACGGTGGATTCCGGGTCCGCGCCGCCACCCCGGACGACGCGTCATCGGACACCCCTGCCGGCACCCTGCTCTGGGCAACCCCCGCCGGACGCCACTACCCCCGACCACCCAACCCGCTCGTCCCCGTCGCCCCTGCCACCGGGACAGCCGCCGACGGCAGACCCGACTCGGCCGCCGGTAGACCCGACTCGGCCGCCGGTAGACCCGACTCGGCCGCCGGTAGGCCCGACGTGCACGAACCGCCGCCCTTCTAGCGAGCCTCGCCCCCATGCCGGCACCTCGCCGGTCACGCTGTTGATCGCACTGTTGATGACGCTGTCGATCGCACCGGCCCCGCACTGACCCGGTGCTGACCCACTGGGGCGTCCTCAGCCCCCGGTGGCCCGCCGGTCCCGGTCCTACCGAACGCCGGGTGAGGGCGGAGTCTCGGCCTGCGCTGGAGTCTCGGCCTGCGCTGGAGTCTCGGCCTGCGCTGGAGCCTCGGCCTGCGCTGAGGGCTCGGGCAGCACAGGAGACCCATCCTGCGCTGGAACCTCATCGCGGCGGAGACGGTTGGGGGACGCCTCCATCCACCGCTCCGGACCGGCCTGCGCCCGCGCCTGGCGGGACCGGTCGATCTGTTCGGCGAGCAGCCGGGCCCCCACGGCCTCGGCGAGGTGGGGCAGCCCCGGGGTGACCGGGCCGGGAGGTGAGTGCAGGGCGAAGGACACGAGCCCGAGCCTGCGCTGCAGCGGCCCCTGGGCCAGGCCGCAGCTCTGGATGCGCGCGTGCGGGAGGAGGTCCAACTGCCGGAGCAGCCGCCCCCGGCGAAGGAGCACCGCGTTCCCGGTGACCCGGAACCCGCTCCGGCGCCACGCCAGCGGATCGAGCCACCGCGCCGGGCGAGGGCTGTTCACGAACCCGCCGCCGGATCCGGTCCCGGTCAGGCCGGCCTCCACGACCTCCTGTGGGGTGCTCCGTACCGCGTCACCTGTGGTGCTCCGCACCGCGTCACCGCCGCCCAGCTCCCCGGCGACCTCCAGCTCCCCCAGGTCGGGGAGGACGAGCGCGAGGACGGCGAGGGCGTCCTGCCGGGTACCGACCGGGAGGAGGGTGTTCTCCGAGTCGGCACCGCTCGGGGTCGCGCCGACGTATCCGGCGACGTTGACCCTGACCCGCCACCAGTCGACCCCCCGCCACAGCAACGGCTGGTCCACCCGAACCGCCTGCACCCGCCCGGGCGGCAGGGTCTGCGCGCGCTGTTCCAGGAGCCCGTGCCGCAGCCGCACCCCGTCCGGCGACAGCGCGACCCGGAACCCGAAGCCGAGGTTGAAGCGGCCCCACAGCAGCCCGGCGGTCGGCAGCAGCACCCCGAGCAGGGCCGGGATCGTCAACCCGAACACCATGGTGCTGCGAGTGATCACGGCCGTGGTCACCATGCCCACCATGATCAGCACGGCGGTCACCAGAGACCCCGACAGGGCGAGCGAGGCGAGGAGCCGCGACGTCGGGACGTCCAGCACCTGCCGCTCGGGCGCCTGGGGAGCCTCCTCGGTCTCGTAGTGGAGGCCTGCTGCACGGGCCAGCAGGGTGTTCCGCAACCGCTGCGCCTCGGCCTCCCTCAGGAAGGCCAGCTCGATCTTGGAGTCGCCACCACCGGCGACCTCCAGCTTGAGCTTCGCCAGCCCGACCAGGCGGGCGACGAACGGCTGCACGACGTCGACCGCCTGGAGCCGGTCCAGGCGGGCCCGGCGCTGCTGCCGGGAGATCACCCCGGAGTGCAGCTCGAGCGCCTCGGAACTGACCCGGAACCGCGTCATCCGCCACGAGATCCCGGACAGGAGCCCGCCCACCAGGAGCACGAGGAAGAGCCCCAGCGTCCCGAAGGCCACCGACCGGCCGCCGAACCCGGCGCCGTCACCCTGGACCGGGAGCCCGCCCTCGCCCTGCGCCATGCCCTGCCCGACGTCCTGCACGAGGAAGTACAGGACGACGACGATCACTTGCCACAGCCGGATCACCGGCGACAGCGGGTGGGTCCGGTGCCACTGGCCGTCGGCCGAGGACGCCTGCTGGCCCGACGCGGCGGCCCCCTCCGGGACGGCGCTCGGCGGCTGCCCGGTCACAGGCCCGCCAGTTGGGCCTCGCCGCGGGACGCCAGCCGGTCACGCAGCCGGGCCGCCTCCTCGGGGGGCAGGCCGGGGATCCGGGCGTCCGTCGCGGCCGCGGCGGTGTGCAGCTGGACGGTGGCGATCCGGAACATCCGGTCCAGCGGGCCGGCGTCGACGTCCACGTACTGCATCCGGCCGTAGGGCACCACGACCAGCTTCCGCATCAGGATGCCCCGGCGGACCAGCAGATCGTCCTGCCGCTCCGCGTAGCCCCACGCCCGGACCTGGCGGCCGATCACCCACTGCCCCCAGCACCCGAGCGCCGCGAAGACCATCCCGACGACCGCCGTCGGGACGAGGAGACCGAGGGCGAGGAGGGGAACGACCGCCGCGAGGGCGAGCAGGCCGAGCCAGATGCCCAGCGACACCCTCCGCGCCCTGGCCAGCCGCGGAGAGACCCTGGTCCAGGCGACGCCCTCGGGATCGAACGGCTCGCCGGGCTGTCGACCCACGCTCTTGGGTGCCGTCATGCGCCCAGAATGGCACAAGGAGTCCCGCGACCTGCCGGTCCCGCGACAACGGGCCCTGACGTGCCCTCGCAGGTTCCGCCCGGTCCCCGAGGGGTTCGGTGTGCGCGGTGCTGGCAGACTCGGCGACGTGGACGCGCGCACAGTGGACGTTGACGGCGGCAGGGAACTCACCGTCGGAGTGGGCGCCGGAGGGCTCGCGACGTCCGACATGGTGCTCAACATCGGCCCGCAGCATCCGGCAACGCACGGGGTGCTGCGGCTCCGGCTGGTGCTGGACGGCGAGCGGATCGTCTCCGTCGACCCGGTCGTCGGCTACATGCACCGCGGGGCGGAGAAGCTCTTCGAGGTCAGGGACTACCGCCAGATCATCGTGCTGGCCAACCGGCACGACTGGTTGTCCGCCTTCGCCAACGAACTCGGGGTCGTGCTCGCGGTGGAGCAGCTGCTCGGGACCGAGGTCCCCGAACGCGCCGTCTGGGCTCGCACCCTGCTCGCGGAGCTCAACCGGGTGCTCAGCCACCTCATGTTCCTCGGCTCCTACCCCCTGGAGCTCGGCGCGCTGACCCCGGTGTTCTACGCGTTCAGGGAGCGGGAGGAGCTCCAGTCGGTCCTGGAGGAGGTCTCCGGCGGCCGGATGCACTACATGTTCAACCGGGTCGGCGGGCTCAAGGAGGACCTGCCCGCCGGCTGGACGGCCCGGGTGCAGGCCGCGATCGCCCCGGTGCGCCGTCGGATGCCGGAGCTGGAGAGCCTGCTGCTCGGCAACGAGATCCTGCGGGCCAGGACCGTCGGGGTGGGGGTGCTGCCGAGGGAGACGGCCGCGCAGTTCGGGGTCAGCGGCCCGATCGCCAGGGCCAGCGGTCTCGATCTCGACCTGCGTCGTGACGAGCCGTACCTCGCCTACGGCGAGCTGTTCGCCCCCGGCGGTCCCGGTCGGGTGGTCGTCAGGACCGCAGGCGACTGCTACGCCCGGCTCGATGCCCTTCTCGAGCAGGTGCACGTCTCCCTCGACCTCGCCGAGTACTGCGTCGACCGACTCCGGTCGCTGCCCCCCGGCCCGGTGAACGTCCGGCTGCCGAAGGTGCTCAAGGTGCCGGCCGGTCACGTCTACCGGTGGACGGAGAACCCGCTGGGGCTCAACGGGTACTACCTGGTCTCGCGCGGCGACAAGGTGCCCTGGCGGCTCAAGCTGCGCTCGGCGTCCTTCAACAACGTCCAGGTGCTCTCCCGGATGCTGCCCGGGTGCCTGCTCGCCGACATGGTCTCGATCCTCGGCTCGATGTTCTTCGTGGTAGGCGACGTCGACAAGTGACGTGACGCCCGGCGGAGGCGCGCCCCTCGCGCTCCTGCCGCGGTGGAGAAGCGGCCGGGAGTCGAGCGCGAGGGGCGCCTCCGTCCTCCGCCCCTCATCCGGGTGACGGGTCCGGCTGGACGGAGCCGTCAGGGCACGGAGGACCCGGAAGGGTCCCAACGGACCGAGGTCGGATCCCGAGCTTAAGGTAAGCGCTTTCCACTTCACAAGGGTCTCAGGGAATGTTCCTCGAGGAATCCTGGGCAATTCGTCGAAACGCTTGCCCGCCCTGGTCAGGCCGTCCGTGCCTTGACCGGACCTCATCCCCGAAATACATTCACAGGACTTGGGAGTCCGGGTTGCCGGCCGACGTGGGTGTCCGCCCGTCGGCGTTCCGTTCACCGACCCCAGCCGCGCGCAGCCCCCCCGCGCGCTCCCAGGAGAGAACCCCGGATGACCCCCACCCACCGCCCCTGGAGGGCGAGGACCTCCCTCGTGCCCGTGACCGTCGTCACGGCACTGGTCGCCACCGGCGCCGTTGCCCTTGCCGCGGGCGAGGCCACCGCCGCAGCAGGCGACCCCTACCTGAACGCCTCGCTCCCGGTGAGCGAGCGCGTCTCCGACCTGATGTCCCGGATGACCCTCGACGACAAGATCGGCCAGATGACCCAGGCCGACATCATCGCGTTCAACCGCTCCGGCAACAGCAGCCAGGACATCGCCACCTACCGGCTCGGCTCCGTCCTCGCCGGCGGGGGCTCCGAGCCCTCGGACGTCAGCGCCTCCGGCTGGGCCTCGCTCTACGACGGCTACCAGCGCACCGCCATGTCGACGTCGCTCACCATCCCGATCATCTTCGGGATCGACGCCGTGCACGGCCACAACAACGTGCGCGGAGCCACGATCTTCCCGCACAACATCGGCCTCGGTGCCACCCGCGACCCCGACCTGGTGGAGCGGATCGGCCGCGCCACCGCGGAGGAGATGGCCGGCACCGGCGCCGACTGGACCTTCGCCCCGTGCCTGTGCGTCGCCCGCAACGACCGCTGGGGCCGCACCTACGAGAGCTTCGGCGAGACCCCGGAGATCGTCACCCCGATGACGACGATCATCACCGGTCTCCAGGGCTCCTCGCTGTCCGACCCGACCTCGGTGCTGGCCACCGCCAAGCACTACCTCGCGGACGGCGGCACCACCAACGGCACCGACCAGGGCAACACCCAGCTCAGCGAGGCCGAGCTGCGGGCGATCCACCTGCCGCCGTTCCAGGAGGCCGTCAGGCGGAACGTCGGCTCCGTGATGCTCAGCTACAGCAGTTGGAACGGCCAGAAGCTGCACGGTGACCGGTACCTGGTCACCGACGTGCTGAAGAACGAGCTCGGCTTCACGGGCTTCGTGGTCACCGACTGGGCCGGCATCGACCAGCTCGACGGCGCGACCGGCATCTCCGCCAACGACGTGATCACCTCGATCAACGCCGGCGTCGACATGGTGATGGTCCCCAACGACTACAAGACCTTCATCGGCTACCTGCGCCAGGGCGTGCAGAACGGCCAGGTCGCGCAGTCGAGGATCGACGACGCCGTCCGCCGCATCCTCACCAAGAAGTTCGAGCTGGGCCTGTTCGAGCGCCCCTACACCGACTCGTCGCTGACCAGCGGCGTCGGCAGCCAGACCCACCGCGATCTGGCCAGGGAGGCGGTACGCGAGTCCCTGGTCCTGCTGAAGAACGAGGGGAACGTGCTGCCGCTCGACCCGTCGAACAACAAGATCTTCGTCGCGGGCAAGAGCGCGGACAACATCGGCAACCAGACCGGTGGCTGGACGATCTCCTGGCAGGGCGCGAGCGGGAACACCACCCCCGGGACCACGATCCTGCAGGGGATCCGGAACGCCGCGGGCTCCGGAACCACGGTGACCTACTCGGCGGACGGCAGCGGCATCGACAGCTCCTACCGGGTCGCCGTCGCGGTCGTCGGGGAGACCCCCTACGCCGAGGGCCAGGGTGACCGGACCGGCTCGATGGGCCTGGACAGCACCGACCTCAACACCATCGCCCGGCTGCGCAACGCCGGTGTGCCGGTGGTGGTCGTGCTGGTCTCCGGACGGCCGATGGACATCTCGTCGCAGCTGGGGAACTGGGCGGGGCTCGTCGCGGCCTGGCTGCCCGGTACCGAGGGCGACGGAGTGGCCGACGTCCTGTTCGGCGCGTACGACCCGACCGGCAAGCTCCCGATGACCTGGATGCAGAGCGCCTCCCAGCAGCCGATCAACGAGGGCGACGGCAAGCAGGCCCTGTTCCCGCTGGGCTACGGGTTGAGCTACTCGCCCACGACCACAACCACGACGACCACCACAACCACGACGACCACCACCACCACGACCACCACGACGACGACCCCGCCGCCGACCACCACGACCACGACCACCACCCGGCCGCCGACCACCACGACCACCACCACGACGACCCCGCCGCCGACCACCACGACCACCACCCGGCCGCCGACCACCACGACGAGCAACGGGAACGGACGGACCTGTTCGGCGGTCTACCGGGTGATCAACCAGTGGCCCGGCGGGTTCCAGGGCGAGGTGACCGTCACGGCGGGGACCAGTGCCGTCAACGGTTGGACCGTGTCCTGGACGTTCCCCGACGGGCAGGGCATCGCCCAGTCGTGGAGCGCGTCGGTGACGTCCAGCGGCTCCTCGGTGACGGCGACGAACATGCCGTGGAACGGGGCCCTGGGGGCGGGAGCGAGCGCGGCCTTCGGGTTCATCGGCTCCTGGTCGGGCGGCAACGGTGTGCCGACCGTGAGTTGTACCGCGTCATGACCCACCGACGCCGCGACCGTCACGGCGTCACGACGGAACGGGGCGGGCGATGACCGGGAGACCGGTCGGGACCCGCCGCTGAGACCGACGAGGGGTGGGCCGGGAGCACGTGCTCCCGGCCCACCCCTTGGTCTGGTCGGCCGTTCCCGGTCCGGACAGCGGTTCCCGGTCCGGACGGCGGTTCCCGGTCCGGGTGGATCGGCCCTCGTCCCGGGTGTTCGCGCCGGTCAGCGGCCTGCTCGGCGCCTGGCGAACAGCGCCGCCAGGAGGATGAGGACCAGCCCGCCGAGCGCCCACGCGCCGAGCACGATGGTCGGCTGCTGCCACTTCGCGGCGTCGAAGAAGGACACGGAACGGAGCAGGCTCAGCACCGCACCGGGCGGAAGCGCCTGACCGAGCTCGCTCCAGTACTCCGGGAGCATCTCCGGGGCCGACGTCGCTCCGGACAGCGGGATCCCGAGGAGGATGATCGTTCCTGCGCCGAGCGCGAGCCCGGGTCGGCCCAGGAGCCCACCGAGACCGATCATGGCGATGATCGTCGCTGCCAGCCCGCCCGCGGCGACGGCCAGCTCCAGCAACAGGTCGCCCTGCAGCACCCCGAGCCAGAGGTCGAGGACACCGACGAAGGCGAGGCCTGCGAG
Organism: Actinomycetales bacterium; assembly: GCA_012719445.1. GTDB lineage: Bacteria > Actinomycetota > Actinomycetes > Actinomycetales > Kineosporiaceae > JAAYAH01. The sequence goes on from JAAYAH010000211.1 coordinate 29,687, forward strand.
CCCCGCGACGAGGAGCCCGGCCAGCAGCCTGCGACCGAGGCCCACGACTCCGAGAGCCAGTACGGCCCCGCAGAGCACCCCGGCGAGGGCGACGGGAAGGGCGCCGATACCGAGTCCGGCTCCCCTCGGGTCGTCCGCCGGTGTCGGCACGACGTCCTCCGGCGGCTCGACGGTCTCGCCCTCCTGACCGGCGGCCAGCGCGGCGGAGACCTGGGTGAGCGCCTGGGCGACCGTGGGGCTGGCAGCGGAGGCGACGAGCACCCGGGGACCGGAGGCCCCCGACGCCACGGCCCCGTAGGCCTCCCGCGACCGGATGGCCTCCTTGGCCTTCGTCAGGTCGTCGACCACGGTGATCTCGAAGGCACCCGGGTGCGCCTGGTCGAGGGTTCCCCGCACCTGCTCGACGAAGGACGGCAGCCCGGTGACGACGATCGGGACGTCCCGGGGAGCCGTGTTCACGGCCGGCCAGGCGAACGCGGTGAGGATGAGGGTGAGCAGTGCCACCAGCCCGATGATCACTCCGAGGAGCCGAGGCCAGGACGTGGGCGGAGCCGGGGCATGCCGGCTGCCGTGCATGGACTGTGCGGTGGTCATGAGTGACCTCCATGGAGACGATCGTTCGGCGGGATCCTTCCGACGCCCCTGGCCGGTGTCAATAG